>JAUNIC010000043.1 GCA_030523615.1 Bacteroidales bacterium | reverse complement strand
GAGCGTCTGCCTTACAAGCAGAGGGTCGGGGGTTCGAATCCCTCAGCGCCCACCAAAAAAGAAATCTCAAAGAAATTTGAGATTTCTTTTTTTTGCCTCCCATCTCTACCCATAGAGCTGCGTCCCTGACAGATCTCATGCCAAACGACAGTTCTGTTAAGCATCCTCATATACGCGGAAAAATTGTTTTTGGGTTCGCAGGTTCACTTTGCCTCTTAACGCGTTTAAAATGTGCTCGTTATTGCGGTGAACCCTGAGTGGATTAAGGTTCACGAGGGTTCACTATTTTGCTTCGTCAAAGAAGGAAACGGGCTGAGATAAGGCAAACTCTCTGTTTTTTTGCTTTAAAGATTGTTGTTTTCCTATTGAAGTTGGCAGCAAGGCATCTATAGCCATACGAAAAGTGAACCTTAGTGAACCTAAAACTCGTTAAGGTTCACTCCTGTAAGTGCTTGAAATAGCGCGTGTTATGCCCCAAAAGTGAACCGTTAACCCAAAATGCGTTTTTTCGTTCTATAAGAATGGTAAAATTCGTGAATCTCGTTGTGGTTTACAATTCTCAATCTACTTCAAAGATATTTCAATCTACTTCAAAGGTAGTTTAATCTACTTCAAAGGTAGTTTTGCCTTTCTACGGGGGCAAAAAAGACGTCACTCCAACCTCGAGAGGAAGGAGTGACGCTGCGTTTTAATACATGCAATCTTTATTAATTAATAAGGGAATTGCCAACATAAAAGGGAAAAGAGATGCAGACGGCCGATGAGCCGGGTTCTGTGCCTCGGTAAATGTGTCAAAGCCAAAGGTTGTGAAACATGGTGGCTTTGCCACCCGAGGTGCTCGTCATTTATCTACGACGGACATTACTGCCTCGCCTGTATCGTTCTACCCTCCATCGTAGCGAATCCGAAGAAGCGCATCGAGCGGGCCGCCCTTGTGACGATGGTATACGCGAACTTTCATCTTCCGATGTGCACAGCACGACTGTCGCCAGCCGCCTGGTGGGCTCTTACCCCACCTTCTCACCCTTACCTCCCATGGCACAATCCCTACCGTTAAGCAGGGCGCGCTCTTCCAGAGGCGGTTATTTTCTTCTACACTCATTAGCCATTGCTGACTACTGGCCGTTAACCAGCGGAATGCCCTATGCTGCCCGGACTTTCCTCTCGCATCACAAGCGGATGTGAGCGACGAACTGTCCGACTGCAGTCTTTTCCTTTTATTGTGACTGCAAAAGTAGAAATTCTTTTTCGAATTATTCGTTTATTCCAGCTTTTTTGCTTAAATTTGCACACTGAATCCATTTATTCGTCATCTCCACTTTGCCGAACCGCTTATGAAACAGATGTTCATCCTGCTTTTTGCATTTTTAGCAGTCAGCGCTTTTGCTCAGCAATCGCGCATTTTGCCTTGTGACCCGGAGTACGGACGCATCCTCACCCTCCGCACTGAGGTGGGCGGTTGGCTTGAGCCCTTACCCGTGCTCACCCTCGGCAGCAACCAAGAGGTTGAAGTCTCATTCGACGAAATGAGCCACGAATATCATCGCTACGTCTACCGTCTGCAGCATTGTGATTTCCGCTGGCAACCCACCGAAGATCTCTTCTACTCCGAGTATGCCGAATCTACGCAGGAAGACGTACCTATTGAAGATTATACTGAGAGTCAGAACGTCACCACGCACTACACTCACTACGCTTTCAACTTCCCCAACCCCGATATGCGCCCGCTCGTTTCCGGCAACTATCGCCTCACCATCCTCTGCGATGAAGGCAGCGAACCTGTGCCCGTGGCCGAAGTGTGCATCCGTATGCTTGAGCCTCTTGTGGGCATTACGGCCGACCTGACTACCAATACTGAGGTCGACGTCAACGCCCGCCATCAGCAGATCACCATGACAGTCGACTGCTCAAAACTCAACGTTCGCGATCTTCGTGAAGAGGTGCATACCATCGTCCTTCAAAACGACCGCCTGGACAATGCCGTGGTTGATGCAGCCCCTTCATACATCAATGGCGATAAAGCCATTTGGGACCACCAGCGTGACCTAGTATTCCCCGCCGCCAACGAGTACCGCAAGTTCGAGATTCTCTCTCCCCGTTATCCAGGCCTCCACACCGAGAGCATCCACTACTTCGAGCCCTTCCTCCATGCCACTATTATGACTGACGAGCAACGTCGCAACTACCTTGCTGTGGAAGATCTCAATGGCGTAAACGTCATCCGCAACACCGACAATCAGGACGATCTCTCCGAGACGGAGTACATGCTCACCCACTTTACGCTCGAGTGCGACGAGCCTTTCTACGACGCCGACGTCTTCCTCAACGGCAAGTGGACTACGGGTGGTGTAAGTCCCGAGTGGAAACTCACTTACGATAAGGAGCAGAAAGCTTACGTGGGCACCTACATGCTCAAGATGGGGTACTACAACTATCAGTATCTCGTCGTGCCTCGTGAGAATCAGCTGAAGCGCACCATTTTCGGTGAACCTTGCGGCTTTACCGAGCCCTTTGAAGGTGACTACTACCAGACCTCGAACGACTATCGTATCCTTGTCTATCACCATCAGCCAGGAGCCCGCTACGATCGTCTCGTCGGTGCTGTCGCCTTGAAGCACTAAGATAAACCATTTGCCCACAAAAACTAAGACACGAATGGAACAAGAACTCCAACAACAGATACTGACTCTCAACGATTACTTCGTCATAGCCCTTGACTACATCGGCACCCTTGCTTTCGCCATCTCCGGCATTCGTTTGGCCTCCGCAAAGAATTTCGACCTTTTCGGCGCTTTCGTTGTAGGCCTTGCTACAGCCATCGGTGGCGGCACTCTGCGCGATATGATGCTCGGTGTGCCCATCTTCTGGATGAAGAATCCCATCTACTTCGGCATCACCCTCCTTGCCCTTCTGCTCGTATGGAGACTGCAGAAGCACGTCGTTCGCCGCAACAACACGTGGTTCCTTTTCGACACCCTTGGCCTCGGCATGTTTGCCGTCATCGGAATAGAGAAGGCCCTGTCAGCCGGCCAACCCATGTGGGTCGCCATCATCATGGGCACCCTCACCGGAGCTGGCGGTGGTGTCATCCGCGACGTCTTCCTCAATGAGATTCCCCTCATCTTCCGTGCCGAGATCTATGCTCTCGCCTGCGTCCATGGCGGCGTGGCGTTTTGGCTCTGCCGTCTTGGCCATCTGCATCCCGTCACATGCGGTTTTGCTTGTGCCGTCAGCGTCATCGTGACCCGTCTGCTCGCTGTGAAGTTCCACCTTCATCTGCCTATCATGAAGGGTGACGAAAATAGCGAATTCCCCGCTTGACACCCTTTCGCATGCCTTTATAATGGTAATTATTGCGCATTTTTGAGCAATTTTGTTGCATCGAGTTGTTTTTTTCAGTATAAAAGATTGCCGTTTCAAAAAATATCGCTAATTTTGCGCTGAACAAACCGATGGGCGTGCGTTCTACAACGATTTCACCGTTTGGCCCATCTTTGTGAAATTTCAAGCCTCGCTTGTCTAACCTCTAATATTATTATATACCCATGGAAAATCAAGAACTCATTCTCCAGTGCTCTGCCGAAGCGCAGAAGTGGATTGACTCTCCCATCTACGATGCAGAGACCAAGGCAGCCGTACAGGCAATGCTCGACAACGAAGACAAGACCGCACTCATCGACGCTTTCTATCAGAGCCTCGAATTCGGTACTGGTGGTCTTCGTGGCATCATGGGCCCCGGCACCAACCGCATGAACAAGTATATCGTTGGCATGGCTACTCAGGGTTTTGCCAACTACATCCGCAAGGCTTTCCCCGAAGCAAAGGACGGCGAACTTAGCGTAGTTGTAGGTCACGACTGCCGCAACGAAGGTCGTATGTACGCAGAGAGCGTTGCTGCTATCTTCAGCGCCAATGGCATCAAGGCTTATCTCTTCGAGAGCCTTCGTCCTACTCCCGAAATTTCCTTCGCCATCCGTCAACTGGGTGCAAAGGCAGGTGTAAACGTTACCGCCAGCCACAACCCCAAGGAGTACAATGGTTACAAAGCTTACTGGGAAGATGGTGCTCAGGTGCTTGCTCCCCACGATACTGGTATCATCGACGAGGTGAACAAGGTGGCTATCGAGGACGTGAAGTTCGAAGCTAACTGGGACCTCATCCAGATCATCGGTGGCGAAATGGACTACGACTACATGACCGCTGTTCACGAAGCCCTCATTGACCAGGAAGTCATCAACCGCCAGAAGGACCTCAACATCGTTTACTCCGCAATGCACGGCACCGGCCGCGTCATCGTTCCTCTTTGCCTCCGCAACTGGGGCTTCCAGAACATCAACGTTGTGCCCGAGCAGATGATCGTTGACGGCAACTTCCCCACCGTTGTCAGCCCCAACCCCGAGAACGCAGAGGCTATGACCCTCGGCATGAAGCTTGGTACCAAACTCAACGCTGACCTCGTTGTTGCAACCGACCCCGACGCTGACCGTCTTGCTATCGTTTGCCGCGACAACAAGGGTGAGTGGATGATCCTCAATGGTAACCAGACCGCCCTTATGTTCTGCTACTACATCATCAAGAACAAGAAGGCTCTCGGTACCCTCAACCCCACAGACTTCCTCGTGAAGACCATCGTCACCACCGAAGCCATCGCCAACATCGCCAAGAAAGAAGGTGTTGAGTGCCGCGACTGCTACACCGGCTTCAAGTGGATTGCTCGCGAAATCGCTCTCAGCGAAGGCAAGCAGAAGTACATCGGTGGTGGTGAAGAGAGCTTCGGCTTCCTCCCCTACGACAAGGTACGTGATAAGGATGCTCCCGCTTCTATCTGTCTCATCTGCGAAATCGCAGCTTGGGCCAAGGATCAGGGTAAGACCCTCTACGACCTCCTCATGCAGATCTACGTTGAGTACGGCTTCTCTCTCGAGCAGGCTATCAGCGTGACCAAGCCTGGTAAGAGCGGCGCAGACGAAATCAAGCAGATGATGGCTGACTTCCGCGCTCAGCGTCCTGCCGAGATCGCAGGCAGCAAGGTTGTCCTCGTTAAGGACTACGGCGTGCTCAAGACCTACGATGCTGAAGGCAATGAGGCTCCCCTCGACATGCCTACCACCAGCAACGTTCTTCAGTGGTTCACCGAAGACGGCGTGAAGATCTCCGTTCGTCCTTCTGGTACCGAGCCCAAGATCAAGTTCTACTGCGAGGTGGCTGGCAAGATGGGTTGCCCCAACTGCTACGCTGACGCCCGTGAGAAAGCCCTCGCCAAGGTTGAAGAAATCAAGAAGAGCCTCGGGCTGTAATTCAATTAATAATTAAAAATTAAAAATTAAGATTGAGGCAAGCATTACGTGCAGAAGCGATTTTAATTATTAATTCTTAATTTTTAATTAGTAATCAATGCTTTGGTTCGTCTTCTGTAAAGACGATATAATCATTACCGCCGCAGGAGATATTCCCTGCGGCGGTACTTGTCCAATATCGTTGGAGCCGTGGCATAAAGTCCACCGGCTTCCTAAGTTAGGTGTTGAAGAGTGTTGCTGTGTGAGCATCGATGTGCCTCTTACCGACTCTGTTGCTCAAGCTAAGGGATTGCGTCAGATGGGCCTTCGAGCCAGCTATGACGTCCTTCCTCTCAACCAATATCTCATGGCAGGTAAGGCTCGTGAGATACTTTATTGGGACTCTACAACCAAATTTTGTGGTGTTTGTGGTGGACCAATGGAGAAAGACAGCGACATTTCAAAGAAGTGCACCTGTTGTGGCAAACAAGTGTGGCCAGCTCTTGCTACGGCTATCATCGTGCGTATAACGCGCTGGATGGAGGACCACGAAGAGGTTCTCATGGTACGTGCGCACAACTTCCGTGGCAATCACTATGGCCTTGTTGCCGGTTTCGTCGAAACGGGTGAAAGTCTCGAAGAGTGTCTCGTGCGCGAGGTAGAGGAGGAGGTTGGCATTCGTGTGAAGAATGTCCGTTACTTCGCCTCCCAACCTTGGCCCTATCCGTCAGGACTTATGGTGGGTTTCACCGCAGAATATGATGGTGGTGAAATAGCTCTCCAGCGTTCCGAACTTGCTGACGGCGGATGGTTCCGTCGTGAAGATCTTCCGCCTATCCCTGGCAAGATGAGCCTGGCTCGTCGTCTCATTGACGATTGGTTGGGCGAATAGTAGCTTGTTTATACCAAAGAAAAGCTGAAACGCATATAGGTAATTCCTATGTACGTTTCAGCTTTTGTGTTCTTAAGGTTTCTATTCGCAGAATTTGCTTAACTTCCTTGAAATATGTGTTCGTAATGAATTTCACTTGGAATATGAATTTGAAAGTGCGTCGCGAATGATGTCGTCGACGAAAGGCTTGCGCTGAAGGCTGCGATCAAAGAAGAGAGGATAGTTGGTGCGGCCGTGGATGGGAAAGTTGTTAAGCCATGAAGTGCCGTCGTGCACGCCCCAAAATGTAACGCGGGTAATATCGGCACTATGCCGGCGGTAGATGGCGAAGAGTTGGCGATAGAAGTCGGCTTGTTGTGCAAGAATATCATTTGGAAGTCCGTCGCGGTAGGGATTGTACTTCTCTTGGTATTCGAAATTCGTGCTGATGTCTGCGTTCGGCATTTCGCCTGGCCATGGCAAAACGCTGACATCGAGCTCCGTGGCCATCACCTTTACTCCTTCAGCAGCAAAGGCTTCGATGCTCTTCTCGTATTCGCTAAGGTCGGTCCAAAGCGAAAGATGCGACTGCATACCGACGGCATCGAAGCGGAGGCCTCGAGCTTTGAGGGTACGAATGAGGCGCACAACGGCTTCGCGTTTGCGAGGCGAATCCATTCCGTAGTCATTGTAGTAGAGCTCGGCGTCGGGATCGGCCTCGTGAGCAAACTGAAAAGCAAGGGGAATAAACTCGTCGCCGAGAATGCGATAATAGGGAGAATTGCGCCAAGATCCGTCGCCCTCGATGGCTTCATTCACTACGTCCCATCCTTTTACCTTGCCACGGTAGTGGGCGCAGACACCATAGATGTGGTTGCGCATGCGACGGATGAGGATGTCGCGATCTACGGGATTGCCACAGCTGTCGGGACCAAACATCCATGCCGGGCATTGGCTGTGCCACACAAGGCAATGGCCTGTTACCGTCTGCCCGTTGCGTTCTGCATAGCAAACTACAGCATCGCCGCCCCTAAAGTTGAAAATCCCCTCCTGAGGTTCGGTATGGTCGGCCTTCATGCTGTTTTCGCACACCACAGCAGAGAACTCATTGCGGATGAGCTCGTGTAGAATGTTTGTAGTGTCGCGGATTTCGCCGTAGTCGATGGCAGTTCCTACAAGGAAGTCGTCGGCAAAAATATCTTTGAGATAATGGATTCCTTGGGGATTTTCTGGGCAAATTTTGTCGTCAGAGGTGAATCCCAAAAGAATGCCTAACGAGAGGATGGTAAAAATGTGGTGCATAGCGGCGTATCGTTGAGTTGCAGCCTTAGGGCAAAGTCGTGTTTAGTTTTGCGGCAGAGTTATATCATCAATTCTTGTGCAAGTTGATGGGCTTGTGCACGTGCAGGTTTGCCGGTTTCTGTGATAGGGAGCGCGGGAACGCCGAGAATGTGGCGTGGGCGTTCGTATTTTTCCAAAAGCTCTTCAAACTGCTGTTTGAGATTCTGTTCCAAAATCTCCGTAGATGTCTGTTGGTCTTCGGTGTAGAGCAACGTCAAGGCTTGTCCCAGGAGCGGATCGTTGACGTATGTGAGCTGGAAAGGCAGGGGGAGCGAGGAAAGTTTTGATTCGATGGCTTCGAGCGAGAATTTGATTCCTCCAGAACAAATGATGTTGTCCGTGCGTCCAAGGATGCGGAAGGAGCCATTGGCGTGAATCTCGCAGACATCGTGGGTCGTAAGAGTGGTAGGACAGAGAGCTGGAGCGTTAATGACGAGGCATCCTTCTGCATTCTGCGTGATGCTGACTCCTTGGAGCGGAGTGTACCATTCTGTCTGCTCGGGGCCGTTGAGACGACGCATAGCAATGTGTGAGAGTGTTTCAGTCATGCCGTACGTGCTATAAACTTCACCTTTGCAATTTTGAAGAGCCTTGTGAAGTTCAGGTGTGATGGCTCCACCGCCGATGATTATGCGTGGAATCTTCTCGAAGACAGGGCGCTGGTTGTCGTCACGGAGGAGGCTGAGTGCCTGCATAGGTGTGACGGCGAGGAAGAAGATAGAAGGAAGTGCCGAGAGGTCGGGAGTTCTGGAAGGTGTTTGACGCACCAGGCGCAGCTCTCCTTCAAGGGCACGAACGACCATCATTTTCCCTGCGATATAACGTAGCGGCATACAGAGTAAAGCCGTTGCGCCGACGGGGATGCGAAGATAGTTGAGGGTCATCAGAGCCGATGCACGCATGCGTTCTTTCTCGACAAGAATGGGCTTGGGATCGCCGGTACTACCGCTGGTATGGACGCTAACGGTTGGCGATGCGCTGTTCCAATCGACGAGGAAGGCACGGTAGTCAGCTTCGAAGGCGCGTTCTTTCTCCGTACCGCACCAAAGGCGTTCGCCTTCGATGGAAAGATGGATAGCGTCGTAGTTTTCGACGAAAAGCTGACCCGTGCCGAGGCCTTGGGGGAAGTCGCTGCAATGTGTGCTTTGCTCTTTGTCCTCTTTTAAATGATTAGTTTTGAGCTCTGCCTGCCATTGTGCGATGGCGTTGAGGCCGACATTGCTTTCGAGTGCCGACGTTGCCCAATAGCCAATGCCACGTTCGCGAGCGAGACGTATCCACTCTTCGCTGCCGGAGAGTCCTCCGTGGAGCGAGGGTTTGAGGATAATATACTGCGGACGTATGGTGTCAAGCAAACGGGCCTTTTCCGCGGGATCGTTGATGCCGATGAGTTCCTCGTCGAGAGCAATGGGAATAGGCGTTGTTCGGCAAAGATCGGCCATCGTGTCCCATTGGTGCTGGCGGATGGGTTGCTCAATGGAGTGAATGTCGTAGCGGGCGAGTTCGCAGAGACGGCTCGTGGCCACTTCGGGTGAAAAGCCGCCGTTGGCGTCGACGCGGATTTCTACAATGTCTTTCGGGAATCGTTCGCGGAGGGCTCGGATGAGGCTGATCTCGCGTTCCCAATCGATGGCGCCGATCTTGATCTTGATGCAGTGGAAACCGAGAGCAAGTTTCTCTTCCATACGCGCCATCATCTCTTCGTAGGACCCCATCCACACAAGGCCATTGATGACGGTGCCCATTTCGCCTCGGCTGAATGGGTTGTCGAAGATATGGTAGGGGTTGCCGTGCTTGCGACTGGCAGAGAAGGAGAGGAGGGCAGTTTCAAGACCGAAAAGGATGCTGGGATAAGGTCGGAGTGCATCGTAGGGGATTCGGCCGTCTGCTTCGGCACAACTGCGGCACGCTTCGGCGAGTAGGGCTTCGTACTGCTCATCGGGCATTGCGTCGTAGCTGAGGTCGGGGAGGGGAGCGCATTCTCCTATACCCCAATTTCCGTGGTCATCACATGCTGTGACGTACCACACCGTACGGGTGCGATAGACGCCCCGGCTTGTGCCTGCGGGCTGCTTGAACCGAAGAGTGTGTTTCTTAAAGCTAATCTGCATGGTTAGGGAAGTTTCGGGAACTTGCTCCAATCGGGCTTACGCTTTTCGAGGAAGGCTTGGCCGCCTTCGTGGGCTTCGTCAATGAGATAATAAAGCATTGTGGCATCACCTGCGAGCTCTTGAATACCGGCTTGTCCGTCGAGTTCGGCGTTGAGGCCAGCCTTAATCATGCGGAGTGCGAGGGGAGAGCGTTCCATCATGGTTTTGGCCCAATCTACAACTTCGTCCTCCAGTTGGTCGAAGGGAACAACTTTGTTCACCATACCCATCTGCTCGGCTTCCTTTGCGGTGTAGAGACGGCACATGAACCAAATTTCGCGTGCTTTCTTTTGACCCACGATGCGAGCCAAATAGCTTGCGCCGAAGCCTGCATCGAACGAACCCACCTTGGGACCTGTCTGGCCGAACTTGGCATTCTCGGAGGCGATGGTGAGGTCGCACATAAGATGAAGGACGTGGCCACTGCCTACGGCAAAGCCGTTGACCATGGCGATGACGGGCTTGGGGAGGGAGCGTATCTGCTTCTGGACGTCGAGGACGTTGAGGCGGGGCACACCATCGCCGCCTACATAGCCACCACGGCCTTTGACGTGCATGTCGCCACCAGAACAAAAGGCTTCGGTCTTGAGGTACTCTTCTTCGCTTTGGCCTTCAAGACGGGGGCTATGGGCTCCGGTGAGTACTACGACACAGAGGCTTGGGTCTTCGCGGCAAATGCGAAAAGCATCGCTTATTTCACTGACGGTGAGGGGAGTAAAGGCGTTACGGTAGCGCGGACGGTTGATACTAATGCGGGCAATACCCTCATAAAAGTCGAAGAGAATCTCTTCGTATTGCTTGATGGTTTTCCAGTTTCTCATGGTTAATCGATTGTGACTTCGAGTATAACGGGACGCTTTGAAGGTTCGTCGAGAAGACGATGGAGAAGCGTATTTATATCTTTGGTAAGGTCGGCGGAGTGGGCCGTGAGGTAAGTGCAGCGGTAGCTTTCGGCGATGCCGTGGGCGTCTGAGTTGTGATGTGCTGCGATGTAGTCGTCGAGGGCAGGGCTCTCGCTTAGATGTGGAAGGCGGTAGAAGATATCTCCTCTATTATTATTAATAAGGAGTATGCGGAGGCGGTCGGTGAGCTGTTGATTCCACAGAGCGTTGGCGTCGTAGAAAAAGCTGAGGTCGCCTATAATGCATAGGGTGGTGCCATGCGCTTGGAGAGAGTACCCCGCAGCTACGGATAGGCTACCTTCGATGCCGTTGACGCCACGGTTGCAATAGGTGGGAACGGGTAGGCGTAAGTGTTGATTAGCCCATCGCACGGCGGTGCTGTTGCCGACAAACAGTGCTTCTATAGGCAATTCCAGGGGTTGGGATGAAACTGAAATCGGGGATATGTTACAGTTGTGGACCTCTTTGTTTGGGGATTCTTGGATGAGAAGGGCTACAATCTGTTCGAGTGCTGCTGAGGGGTGTGCTTTCACTTTGTGCTCTACATGGCCAAAAGTGCGAGGGCATTCGTTAGACTCATCGATACGGACGATGGTAAGGTCGGTGAGTGTGCGGAGCTGAAGTTTCAAACGTTTTTCAACCAGTGCTCCGCCGATGTGGACAAGGAGGTCAATGCCTTCAGCGGGAAGAGTGTCGTTGTAAATGTGTTGGTTGCTGATGTTTTCGGCAAAAATGGTCCAGCCGAGGCTTTGGAGTGCAGTAATGGCAGGGATGGGGGCTTCTTCCCATTGGCCCATGATGATGGCCGGACGTTGGGCATTGCGGAGTGCTGTTACGAGTTCGGAAGAGAAGTGGCAGGAGCTCTCCGACAATGCCGTGGCGAGGGATGCTGCTTTTCCTTCACTTAATATTGGAGAAGAAAGATCAGGAATGACTGGTAACGAGGCCGTAGTAAACGTGAAGAGCGGCTCGTGCAGTGGAACATTGATGTGGACGGGACTCCCTCCTTCGGCTGTAGTGGCGCTGATGGCTTCGTTACAGTATCTATGAAGCTCAGCTTCGGAGGCATCGTCTGCAATGTTCCAACACTTGGCGTAGGGCAAAAGCGCATTTGGCTGGGGGAGCGTCTGGCCGTCGAGTTGCCCGATCCATTCAGCAGGACGGTCGGCGGAGATGAGAATGAGGGGAATGTGACGGTAATAAGCCTCACACACTCCGGGGAGCAGGTTGAGGAGTGCACTTCCGCTTGTGACGCAGACGACAATGGGCTTGCGTGTAGCGAGCCAAAGACCGATGGCGACGAAGGCGGCACTACGCTCGTCGGTGACGGGATGGAGGCGGAACGGATGCTCATCGTTGGCCATGGAGGCACACTCGTTAAGGTTGTGGACGATGACTGCGTTTCGGCTTCCAGGGCACACCACAGCGTCCTCAATGCCAGCGGCAAGGAGGTGAGATGTGAGTATGTTGACGTTTGTTTTATTGCAGAACATTGAGCATAGTTTTCAGTTTGCGTTGCGTCTCTACCCATTCGCTCTCAACGTCGCTGTCGGCAAGTAGACCTCCGCCGGCGTAAAGACGGGCAGTGGCACCTTCGAGATGCATACATCGGAGGGTGACGAAGAGATGAGTGCCCGTGTCGAGGAGGATGGGGCCAGAGAATCCTGCATAATAACTACGGTCGTGGCTCTCAATTTCTGTGATGAGACGGTGGGCTCGCTCCGTGGGGAGTCCGCAGACGGCGGGAGTAGGATGAAGAGCAGCAATGATGCGTCCTATGTTGTCGTCGATGTTCATGCTGAAGTCGGTGCAAAGATGCACAAGTTGGCCAGCAATCTTTGTGTGGACGGCTGAAGGGGCGAAATCTATGCCAAGGGCTGTGAGACGCGAGGCAATGTATTCTGCCACAATTTGTTGCTCTTTGCGGTTTTTGCTGCTCCATTGCGAAGGACGCAGATGAGCGCCCTCTTCTATGCTCATGGTGGCGGCAAGGGCCATGGTGCGCAGCGATCCTTCCTTCTCTTCAAGCAAAACCTCGGGAGTGGCGATCAGCCAGGCAGAATCGGTATCGTCGATGAGAGCTACGTAGCTGTGAGGATAGCGGTGGCAAGCCACGATGAAGAGGTTGCGGCGATCGTCTACGGAGAGGGTATCGTCCATATGAAGACGGAGAGTGCGAGAGAGCACTATCTTGTCAACAGCGCCGCTTTGCAGCTGCTCAAGACAACGGGCAAACTCATCAGAGTAAAGTTGGCGACGGCGTGGCTCATCGCTGGTGTATTCAACGTGGCGCGAGGAGAATCTGTTGGGCGTCATCCATGCGTGCTCTTCGTCGGGCAGATAGAGTAGGGCAGGGCTTTTGCCTCGCACGTCGAAGGGTACGAAAGCATAGCCCTGACGCTGGCCAAGAAGGTCGAGCGAGGGAATCTGTTCGACCTGAGTGCTGTGGAGCTCGTGCACCACCTTTTCCTCAGGAAGGCGATAAAGAATAGTAGTCATTATGGAGGCGAAAGGCGCAAAAACTACTTCAAAGATATTTTAGACTAAGTCAAAGGCTATAGAAAATGTATGAAAAGGTGTGTACTTTTCTTGGAGAGAGGGCTATTGTTCCCTTTCGAGGCGTTTGGCTTCGTCCCATATTTCGTCCATCTCTGCAAGGGTCATATCTGTGAGTTTACGACCTTGCTTCAGCGTCTGCTGTTCGAGGTAGTTGAAACGGCGAATGAACTTTTGGTTGGTGTGTTCGAGAGCGTTGTCGGGATTAATCTTATAGAGGCGTGCTGCATTGATCATGGAGAATAGTACATCGCCGAATTCTTCCTCGGCTTTCTGTTTGTCCATGTTCTCTACTTCAGCCTCGAACTCCGAGATTTCCTCCTTAACTTTGTCCCACACTTGTGAACGATCTTCCCAATCGAAGCCGACATTGCGGGCCTTGTCCTGGATGCGGTAGGCTTTGATGAGGGTCGGGAGTGATGCGGGTACGCCGGAAAGGACAGTCTTGTTGCCGTCCTTCTCCACCTGCTTGATCTTTTCCCACATCTTGGCTACGTCGCCGTCGTTCTCAATCTTGATGCCGCCGGAAATTTTTGCGCCTGCAGCTTCGATGTCTTCGGGAGGGAATACGTGGGGATGGCGGAAGATGAGTTTGTCGCAGAGTTTTTGGCAGACGTCGGCCATGTCGAATTGCTCCTTTTCGCTGCCTATTTTGGCGTAGAAACAGACGTGGAGAAGTACGTCGCCGAGCTCTTTGCAGATTTCCTTTTGGTCGTCGCGGATAAGAGCGTCGCAGAGTTCGTATGTTTCTTCTATGGTGTTGGGACGCAGCGATTCATTTGTCTGCTTACGATCCCAAGGACATTTTTCGCGGAGTTCATCGAGCACGTCGAGTAGACGGCCGAAGGCTTCCATTTGTTCTTGACGAGTATGCATTGTTCTTACTTGTTTTGTTGGCGGATGACAAGCTTCTGCAGTTCGGGGATAACGATGTGGCCTCGGGAAAGGTAAATGAGGTCATCCTGCTTGAGCTTGTTGAGCATTTTGGAGACGTTGAGGCGCGTGGTGACGAGTTCGTTGGCAAGTTCTACCATGCCAATCTCCAGTTCTTTGTGTCCTGCAGGGCGTGTGGCGCGAGCCAAGACGAAATGGAGAAAACGCTCCTCAAGAGGTGCGGGTAGGCGCTTCCACAAACGACTCTCCCAGGTCTGCTTGGCAGAGCAGACGAGATTGAGGTAGTTGATGTGGAAGGTGACGTAGCCAAAGAGGATGTCGCGTACCTCGTGCTTCGGAATAGTCAGAATGCTCGTTCCGCGGGCAGCGAGGAAAGTGGCGCTGTAGCGAGGACGCAGACCGAAGAGACGGTCGGGCTGAATGACGGTGGGCTTGTCGATAGTTTCGCGGAAAAGATAACTGCCATCGTCGGCGCGCATCTCCTTGTTGATAACACCGGAAATAATACAGATGAGGTTGTTGCAATTCTCGTCTGTGCGCACGATGACTTCTCCCGGCTGGTAGGTGCGGAAGTCAAAGTGAATCTTTGTTGCGATGCTCAGGAAGTCGTCACGACTGATGCCTTGGAAGAGCGGAATGTTGACAAGTCGTTGGAAAAAGTTGCTTTCCATTGGATGTATAAAAATTATTTTTCGATGTATTTGGCAAAACCTTCTGACTGCCATGTCTGCAGGTCGCCTTTTGCGTCGGAATATATGAGGTAGGCTTCAATGCCTTGGTGGGCAGCGACAAACTTCTGCGCTGCTTCGAGCCCCATTACCATAAATGATGTGGCGTAGGCGTCGGCCAACGTGCAGCTCTTGTGTACAACGGTGGCCGAGAGAAGACTGTGCTGTACGGGATATCCTGTTGCGGGATTGATGGTATGAGCGTACTTCTTGCCGCCTTCGTAGTAGAAGTTGCGATAGTTACCCGAGGTGGCAATGCCGCAATCCGTGAGGCGAATGATTTGTTGCAGCTCGTTGTTCACGTGGGTAGAATCGTCAACAGGCTTATTGATGCCTAATGTCCAGTGTTTTCCATCAGGATTTTCGCCTTTGACAACCACCTCACCACCAATCTCTACCATATAATTCGTGCAGCCCTTCTGCGAGAGCATCTTTGCCACGCTCTGTACTCCAAATCCTTTGGCAATGGCTCCGCAGTCGACGGTGGTTTGTGCATCGGTGCGGGTAACGGCGGGCTTTGCTTTCTTGTCGTATTTCAAGAGTTTATAGCCCACGTGCTTACGTATGGAGTCTATCTGTTCCGCCGTGACATTGTCGCGGTTCTTGAAGCCAAATCCCCAGGCATTGACAAGCGGAGCTACGGTAATGTCGAAGGCGCCGTCAGTCTCTTCGCTGACCCGAAGAGCGAGGCTAATGACTTCGTCGAACATGGCATTGGGAGCGAACTCTTCGCCACGGTTGAAACGGGAAAGTATGCTAGTGTCATTAAACATGGAGAGTGCTGCGTCTACATCGTGGAGCGTAGCTTCGATATCTGCGGATAAGTCGTGGGTAGCAGAGTACTTGATGTGGTAAGTTGTGCCGAAGATACGGCCTTGGGCCTCTCGGAACTCGCTGCGATGGAGGACATAGTAAGTGCCGGCAATGAGCGCTGCGAGAAATAGTGCAGAGACAAACTTTTTCATAATTCAAAGATGATGTTAAACGTTCCGCCAAAGGTGCCTGACGACTCGCCGTTCTTTCCGTAACCAGGGACGTAATAGGCGTGGCCAGGAGCAGCCTGCTTTTCGTAGAGGCGCGCTCTATAACGGAACGTCCAGCCGAGATTAATGAACTTCCAAAGCTGGGTTTGGATGCCAAAGAGAATTTCGCCCCAATGTGCGTTTCCTTTCATATTGTGCATGTTGAAATCGTAGTTTTCATGCCAATATTCATCGGGGATGGCAGGACCGTCAAGGTCATAGGTAAAGGCGCTGAAGCCGTAGCGTAAACCAACGTAGTAGCGGTTGTGTGAAGTGAGGTCCTTGTTGAGGTTGTAGTCGAGTCCGATGCGGAAGAAGGGAGCGTTCGTCTTGTAGTGCAGGTTGGAGCGGCTATCGGTATGATTGCTGCGGCCTACACCAACTTCGACAGCAGGGAAGTACTTGCCCTTTATTCCAAAATGTGCACCGGCTTCATATTGGCCCCATTTGCTGAATGTGGCCATGCCCATTCCGCAAAGGTCCGTATAGATGCCGTAGCCAGAAAAGAGAGGAACGTCCTTCTTCGATACGGTCACCTTGGAGTACTGCACCATCTTGAAGTCTTTGTCGGCAGGTTTTGTCGTGTCGGGAGGAGCACAATATGCGTCAGCAGAAACGAGGCGATAGTCTTCTGTCGCCAAGTTACTTGCCGTTGCTGTTGCTGCCGTCAGAAACAGCAGAAGTGTTAAAATATAATCTGATATTTTCGACATCTTGATAATCAACTTGTGGACGAATGATGCTTACACTGTCAATGGTAAAGGGAAACTCCGCAAAGGGATGTCCTTCTAAATGTGTGCCGGTTATGGTGTGGAACACAGCGGCGGGGCAGTCCATAGCGTCGAAATGTCCATAATTTTCATGAGCTACTACGAGCTTGTCGGTTACTTCATAGACGACATTGCCGTTTGCATCAGCTTTGTTTTGGTAGCCCCACTTCAGATAGAGCGTGTCTGCGTCAGCTGTATGGCTCATGGGGAGTGCTATTGAGCTGACGTTGTACGCTTGGTTATAAAGCGTGCCCGCTCGCTCAGCATCCACGCTGAGTATGCAGGGCAACTTGATGGGGGAATCTGTGGCACTGTCATAGAAGGTGAGCGTCCACACCACGACACTATCCAACGAGCAGTCTATGCTGGTGCAGGCTGTCGTGGCAAAGAGTCCGATGATGGGGAATAAATGCTTGAACTTCATGGCTTAGATTTCCTTTTCGATGTGATAGTCGTTGCGTCCGGCAGAGTTGCGGCTGATAAGGTCGCCGAGGAAACCTGCCACAAAGAGTTGTGTACCGATGATCATCATCGTCAGGGCGATGAAGAAGTAAGGTGAGTCGGTGATGAGGCGAGCCGGAGTTGCGGTGAAAAGGGCGTAAGCCTTCATGCCACCAACGACGCACACAGCAATGAAGCCAAGCATAAACATCAGAGTACCGATGAAGCCGAAGATGTGCATAGGTTTTAGACCGAAGTTGTTGAGGAACCACAGCGTGAGGAGATCGAGATAACCGTTGACAAAGCGGTTCCAACCCATGAACTTCGACTTGCCGAATTTGCGAGCCTGATGGTGTACGGGCTTTTCTCCGATTTTGTCGAAGCCGGCGTTCTTGGCGAGGTAAGGGATGTAGCGGTGCATTTCGCCGTATACCTCAATGCTCTTGATGACATCCTTGCGGTATGACTTCAGGCCGCAATTAAAGTCGTGAAGATTGTGGATGCCGCTGACGGCACGCGCCGTGGCGTTGAAGAGTTTGGTGGGGATCGTCTTTGAGAGAGGATCGCCCTGTTTGCGGTTCTGCTTGTAACCGCTGACGAGGTCATAGCCGTCCTCTACAATCATGCGGCGGAGTTCGGGAATTTCATCGGGACTATCTTGGAGGTCGGCATCCATCGTGATGACAACCTCACCTTGTGCAGCGCGGAAACCACAATACAGGCCGGGGCTCTTGCCGTAGTTGCGACGGAACTTGATGCCGTGAACGCAGGCATCCTTCTGTTGCAACTCCTCAATGACGCTCCACGACTTGTCGGTTGAGCCGTCGTCGACGAAGATGACTTCGTAAGTGAAGTTGTTCTCATGCATTACGCGCTGAATCCACGCGTGGAGTTCGGGAAGCGACTCGTCCTCGTTGAACAGAGGAACTACGACGCTGATATCAATTTTGTTTTCAGTACTCATATTTTTTGATGTAGTTATCTTTTGATGTAGTGTGTTAATTTCTGGTGTAATGAGCGCGGTGCATGCTCAGCAGGCCTACAACCACGGCGATGACGGGGCTCGTCAGCATGTAAGTATAAATAATGAGTGCTGCATAGTTCCCTGCTCCGACATGGCGCATTTCGTTCACAACGTCAACGGCGCTGAGTCCGCCTGTGGCATCTTTGATCTGCTGCGTCATGCCGGTTGCATCCATTGCCTTGATGAGTTCGGGGTCAGACAAACGCTGTACATAGCAGTCGAAAAGATAACCATTGTCGAAGAACTGCAAGTAGACAAAGGTTACAACACCCGCCCAAACTGCGCAGTAGAGCAGAGTGAGAAAAGCGTGCATGAAACCGCGGCTGAAGGGAAAATTGACGTCAAGACCTACAATGCGGCGGAAGCGCAGCGTGAGGATCCACGTCACTACGGGAATGCCGAGGAAAGTCAGCAGCCAAAGGGTATTGAAGATGGGGGTAGTGAGACCACCTATGAAGCAAGCCAGGGAGAGCGATGACCATACGCCGAGGATGATGCCGTTCTGCATGGCATAGGCATTTGTCTGGCGGAAGTTTGCTTGGCGCTGGCGGATGATTTCGTCTTTTTCCATGTTGTTATAGTTTATTCGATGATTCGATGATTCGATTACTCGATTATTCGAGGGCTTGTTCTTCCTTTTTGATGCCGAAATCTGCGGGAACTTTGATGATAGCAGCGGCAAGGAAAGTGAAAGGAATGAGACACATGACGAGGATGAAGAAGTTGAAGTAGCCCATCATGCTTTCCAACTTGCCTGCCACCATGCCGGGGAGCATCATAGAGAGCGCCATGAATCCCGTGCAGAAAGCATAGTGTGCCGTCTTCGATTCGCCCTGCGAGAAGTACAGCATAAAGAGCATATAAGCCGAGAATCCGAATCCGTAGCCAAACTGCTCAATGCCGATGGCGAAGTCTACCCAGAGTATGTTTTCGGGCTGATAGTAAGCAAGGAAAAGGTAGACGCAGTCGGGGAGCGTAATGGCCATCACCATGGGCCAAAGCCACTTCCTGAAACCTCCCTTTGCAACGGCTACGCCGCCGAGGATTCCACCAAGCAGTAGTCCGATGACACCGATTGTACCTTGGGCGATGCCAATCTCCATGGTGGTGAGGCCGAGGCCGCCTTGGCTCACTTTGTCCACGAGGAAGAGGGGGCAAATCTTGGTGATGAGCGCTTCTGGCAGGCGGAAGAGGAGAAGGAAGGTGATGGCAATGAGTGCCTGCGGCTTCTTGAAGAAGGTGATGAATGTGCGGAACACTTCGTTGAAACTGAATCGTTCTGGCGCATGTTCTGCATCCTCAGTGGGGTGGGGCAGCACGATGTAGTGGTAGAAGCAGATGCACAAGAATAACGCTGCGGCGAGGTAGAAAATCCAACTCCAAGCCTTTGCCGGTTCACGGGTGTAAACCTCCAGAATACCTGCGATGTAGACCAACAGCCCCTGTCCAGCCACGTTGGCGATGCGATAGAATGTGGAACGGATTCCGACGAAGAGTGACTGCTCATGTTCGTCGAGCGCCAACATGTAGAAACCGTCAGCCGAAATGTCGTGCGTGGCGCTGGAGAACGCCATTAGGTAGAAGAAAATCAGTGTCCATTGCAAGAAACTGCTCATCGGCAACGTGAAAGCGATGCCGGCAAGTCCTGCTCCAACGATAAACTGCGTGATGACGATCCACCAGCGCTTCGAGCGAAACACGTCGACGATGGGGCTCCAGAAGGGTTTGATCACCCACGGCAGATAGAGCCACGAAGTGTAGAACGCTGCTTCAGTGTTGCTCAGGCCGAGACGTTTGTACATCAGCACAGATATGGTCATTACGATGACGTAAGGCACACCTTCTGCAAAGTATAGCGTGGGCACCCAAGCCCAGGGATTGCGTTTGGTTGTTTTTGCGAACATTTATTAAGGGAAGAGGGTTCTTGAGGTAAGAGGTTCTTAAG
>JAUNIC010000042.1 GCA_030523615.1 Bacteroidales bacterium | reverse complement strand
AGAATACATGCCTGTCACGCATGGGGTCACGGGTTCGAGTCCCGTACGCACCGCAAAGAAGAGTCCTTTCAGCAAGGGCTCTTCTTTTTGTACGTCCGCGCCCCTCACCCGCGCCCCTTCGGGTCAGGGTTCTTCGACAAGCGAAGCGGCAAAGCCGGTTACGAGTCCCGTACGCAACGCAAGAAGAGTCCTTTCAGCAAGGGCTCTTCTTTTTGTACGTCCGCGCCCCTCACCCGCGCCCCTTCGGGTCAGGGTTCTTCGACAAGCGAAGCGGCAAAGCCGGTTACGAGTCCCGTACGCAACGCAAAAAGAGAGCTTTTTGGCTCTCTTTTTTTTGTGTTGTTATGTATTGTTATAGCTGAAGCTTTCGTGAATATTTGAAAAGCATCAGAACGAAGGAGGATATTCCCAGTTGACCAAACCTTGAGGAAGAAGAATTTGCTTGGGCTCGCTCTTTTTACCGCAGATGAAATAGTGGAGCGCAACGGTGTCGTCGAGGATAGAACGCAGAGCTTCGTGGATGCGGCTGATCTTCTCGTTGAGCGAATTGGTGAGAGGATTGCAGATGCGCTGAAGGCTTTTCTTGGCCCGCAGTTCATTGTACTTCGCACCCATCACGACGCGATAGATGCTCAGCAACTCGGAGAAGTAATCTCCAATCTGCTTCAGCACGATGCCTTCGGGATGGCGTAAGAAGAGGATGAAAACGGTCTTAGGCAGCGGCCCGAGGGGAACTTCCTTGTTCTCAAATTCGGGGAGGAAAATGCGATAATCTGCCGTGATGTACAGACGTGAAATAGGACGTTCCGGACGCAGGAGTTCGACGAGGCTGTCTTCGTTTACGCCCAATTCACGAAGTTCGGTGAGGAGTTCACGAACGATCTGCATCTTCTTGCGTACGGCTTTGGGATAAAAGGCATTTCTTTCATTCTCCGTCTTGCGACGCTCACGATCTATCACTGCATAGTATTCGTTGCGCTGCTTTTGATCGACAAGTCCGCCATAGAACGAGTCGAAGAGATTCTGGCGGCTGCGGATGTGGTTCTGCATAACCTGATACTGTTCTGCGCGGTATTCACGTTCACTCTGCACGAGAAGTCCTTCCTTTCGCGCAGCCATAAGGTCCTTGTATCCGATATTTTGCGTGTCTTGTTTCGCCTGTTTTTCCATCTTTTTCAACGGTTTAATCGTAAGAATTAGTGCAACTTTTCAAATCGTCTGCAAAATTACTACATTTTTTTTGAATCTGGCAAGAAAATGTAAAAAAATATTTTTTTGCAAGGTTTGCAAAACCATGAAATACTGAAGTTAAGGAAAAAACATGCAGTTTCATCGCCATTTTTAGCCTTTGCAATTGAGTTGCAGAAGATATGAACTAAATTTGCGCTGAAAAAAATAGTAAAAAGCACATAATAGCAAACACATTATATTTTATACTCACGCGCATATGAGAAAAACAGATAAATCCCCTAATCAATTTTTCCACTTGATGGCCGCAGTTTCCTTGAGTTTGCTGTTGGCTATGACATACAGTTGCCATGGTGCTCATGAGGGCCACGCCCACGAACATGAAGGCGAAGAGATGCACGACGAGCACGATGAAGAACACGACCACGAACATGCTCCCGGCACCATCATTCTCGAGCCGGAAAAGGCAAAGGCGGCTGGTGTTGAGGTCAGCATTGTGGAGCGAGGGACATTCCACGATGTCATACAAACAAGCGGCAGCATTACAGCCGCTTCTTGCGATGAAACCGTGATTGTCGCTACCGTTCCTGGTATTGTATCCATCGCGCAGCACGTCAGCGAAGGCATGGCAATCAGCAAAGGAACCACTATCTATTACCTCTCCTCCGATAAACTCAAAGATGGCGATCAGGCGAAGCGCATCAAGGTGGCTTACCTCGCTGCAAAACGTGAATATGAACGCGCAAAACCGCTCGTAGAGGATCGCATCATTACAGAAAAGGAGTTCAGCGTCATCCGCACTGACTACGAAAATGCTAAACTCGCCTACGAAGCCATTAGCGGTGAAGACACCGGGCGAGGCATCGCGGTGAAGGCCCCTGTCAGCGGATACATGAAGGAGTGTAAGGTCAAGGACGGCGATTACGTGGAGATGGGCGCACCGCTCATGGTTATCACGAAGAACCAGCATCTCTACCTCCGAGCCGAAGTGCCCGTGCGTTACTACAGCCAGCTCAGCAGTATTCGCTCGGCAAAATTCAAGACGCAGTATAGCGGCGACATTTTCAATATCGAGGATATGCATGGACAGCTCATGTCGTCGGGCAAGTCGGCCACAAGCACTTCGTCGTACGTTCCTGTTACATTCCAGTTGGACAACAAGGGCAACATCGTACCGGGCGCTTATGCCGAGGTCTTCCTCATCACAGGCGAACGCCAGAACATCTTATGTCTGCCCACTATGGCGCTTACTGAAGAGCAAGGCGTGTACTACGTGTACATCCAGGAGGACGAGCACAGCTACCGCAAACAAGAGGTGCATCTTGGGGCAACCGACGGCGAGTTCACCGAAATCACAGAAGGACTTAACGGAGGCGAACGAGTGGTCACCAAGGGTGCCATCAATGTAAAGCTCGCCGCAGCGTCCAATGCCATTCCTGCTCACACGCATAATCACTAAGTCTGCTATCTCATGTTAAACAAAATAATACACTTCTCGCTTCATAACCGCCTGCTTGTGCTTCTTGCTGCGGTGTTGCTAACCGTCGCAGGTTTATACACCACGCGCCAAGCAGAAGTGGACGTTTTCCCCGATCTCAACGCCCCGACAGTGGTCATCATGACCGAAGCCAACGGCATGGCGGCCGAGGAGGTGGAACAACTCGTCACCTTCCCGCTTGAAACCGCCGTCAATGGTTCGACGGGCGTGCGTCGAGTGCGCTCTTCGTCCACTATGGGGTTCTCGGTCGTTTGGGTGGAATTTGACTGGGGGACGAACATCTACACTGCGCGCCAAATCGTGTCGGAAAAGCTTACCGCCATCAGCGAGAGTTTACCCGATAACGTTGGTACCCCCACCATAGGTCCGCAGTCGTCTATTCTCGGTGAATTGCTTATCATCGGCCTTACTTCCGACCATACTTCCCAGCTTGATCTACGCACGTTGGCAGATTGGACGATACGTCCGCGCTTGCTTTCGACGGGTGGCGTGGCACAAGTGGCGGTGCTCGGTGGCGACACGAAGGAGTTTCAGGTGCTGTTTGATCCCGGCAAAATGAAGCACTACGGTGTGTCGCTGCAGGAACTCATGGACGCCACGCGCAACATGAACAGCAACATCAACGGCGGAGTCATCAACCAGTACGGCAACGAATACATTGTGCGTGGCGTCGTCAGTACGGACAATGTAGAGAAGATTGCGCGCTCCGTGGTGAAGACCGTCGACGGGTCGCCTATCACGTTGGCCGACATTGCAGAAGTGCGCATTGGAGCTCAAGAACCTCGTCTCGGTACGGCTTCAGAAAAAGGAAAACCTGCGGTGCTGCTCACCGTAACGAAGCAGCCGAACACGAACACCACCGAACTGACGAAAGACATCGAAGCGGCACTCGAGGATGTTCAGAAGAACTTACCTGCAGATGTCCACGTTTCGACCGATGTATTCCGTCAATCGCGATTCATCGAGAGCAGCATCAACAACGTGAGCAACTCCCTTCTCGAAGGTGGCCTCTTCGTCATCATCGTGCTCGCCATCTTCCTTGCAAATGCACGCACGACAGTCATTTCGCTTGTGACGATGCCGCTAAGTCTTCTCATCACCATCCTCATCCTCCACTCCTTTGGCCTTACGCTCAACACCATGAGCCTTGGCGGTATGGCCATTGCCATCGGTTCGTTGGTGGACGATGCGATTGTAGACGTGGAGAACGTCTGGCGCAAACTTCGTGAAGATGGTGGACGTTCGTCCATTGTTGACGTCATCTTTGAAGCGTCGCGCGAGGTTCGAGTGCCTATCCTAAACTCCACGCTCATCATTGTTGCTTCGTTCATGCCGCTGTTCTTCTTGAGTGGCATGGAGGGACGCATGCTCATCCCGTTAGGCATCGCGTTCATCGTGGCGTTGTTTGCCTCTACGCTTGTGGCACTGACGCTCACTCCAGTGCTCTGCAGCTATTTGCTGAACGGCAAGGCGATCGCCAAAGGTGAGAAGAGTAAAGCTGAACCTCGTATCGTGCGATGGCTCAAACGCAATTACGAACACGCTTTACGCTGGGTGCTTCGTCGTAAGGCTTGGGTATTGAGCGCCACGGGTGCCATGCTTGTCGCTGCCCTTGCCTTCTTCTTCACATTAGGTCACAGTTTCCTGCCGCCGTTCAACGAAGGTTCGTTTACGATTAATATCAGTTCGCTCCCAGGCATCTCGCTTGAGGAGTCAGACAAAATCGGTCGTCAAGCGGAGAAACTGCTGCTTTCTATTCCCGAAATCAAGACAGTGGCTCGCAAGACAGGACGTGCCGAACTCGACGAACACGCGTTGGGTGTCAACGTATCAGAAATTGAAGCGCCCTTTGAATTAGAGGGACGTACGCATCAAGAACTCTTGGCCGACGTGCGACAAAAGCTTTCAGTCATCGTGGGTGCAAACATCGAAATCGGCCAACCCATCAGCCACCGCATTGACGCCATGCTCAGCGGTACGCAGGCAAATATCGCCATCAAGCTCTTTGGCGACAACCTCAACACAATGTTTACACTCGGCAACGAAATCAAGGAAACCATCGAGGATGTTCCGGGAATTGCCGACCTCAACGTGGAGCAACAAATTGAACGCCCAGAACTAAAGATTACGCCCAACCGTGAGATGCTACTACATCAGGGTATTTCGCTGCCAGAGTTTAACGAGTTTATCGCTGTGAACCTCTCCGGCGAAACTGTTGCACAGGTCAACGAAGGTGGCAAATCGTTCAATCTCGTGGTACGTGCCGACGAGAAGAGTCGCAGTACGATGGAGCAGGTGCGTTCGCTGATGATCGACACGAAGGATGGTCGCAAGATTCCTCTGACGGATGTGGCAGAAGTTACATCGTCGATGGGACCTAACACCATCAACCGCGAGAACGTGAAGCGCAGGATCGTGATCAGCGCCAACTGCAGTGGACGTGATGTGGGTAGTGTGGCCGAAGAGGTGCGTGAACGCATCGAAACCAAGGTTCAGCTTCCTGAAGGTTACCACATCGAATATGGCGGCCAGTTCGAAAGCGAAAGGGCAGCAAGCCGCATCCTTATGCTGGCATCGCTCATGAGCATCATCATCATCTTCCTGCTTCTCAATAGCCAGTTCCGCAATGCACGCGAAAGCGGCATCATCTTGCTCAATCTTCCTCTTGCGCTTATCGGCGGCGTCTTTGCACTCGTGGTCACCACTGGCGAATTGAGCATTCCTGCCATTATTGGCTTCATCTCGCTTTTCGGTATTGCTACACGCAACGGCATGCTGCTCATCGCGCAATACAACCAGTTGCGGCAGATAGAGGGATTGGGTGTGTACGAGAGCATCATTCGCGGCTCACTCGACCGACTGAACCCCATCATCATGACAGCATTGACCTCTGCCCTCGCTCTCATTCCTCTGGCACTTCGTGGCGATTTACCGGGCAATGAGATTCAGAGCCCCATGGCAAAGGTTATCCTTGGCGGCCTTCTCACCTCAACGTTCCTCAATGCTTTCATCATCCCCATCATGTACGAGTGGATGCATCGCAATGACGAAAAACGCTCACAAGCATCTTCTACGGCTCAGCCTTCTACCGCCAATAAAGAACTCCCCTACGATCCACTCGTATAATATCTTTCGCATGCAAATGTCTCTACTTTTTCTTTTTTTGATTTCTGCCTTTACCTTCGCTGCTGCCGAGGCGCAGGATTTTACATCAGTGCTTCGAACCATCGAACAAGGCAATACTCGACTTGCAGCGGCACGGCAGACAAATGCGGCCGAAGTGGCCAGCCGACAAGCTGAAAATGTGATTGGCGCCACCTCTTTAGAGTATTCGCCTTTCTTTCACGGCGGTTACCGCGGCATTGTGAGTAGCGAACTCATCGTCACTCAAGAGTTCGACTACCCTACCCTCTACCGCGAACGCCGTAAGAGCACGGAGCTGCAGAAGGAGGTCATGGATTTGGAGTATATGACGCTGCGTCGCGACATCCTGCTCGAAGCTGCAAAGAAGTGTTATGACCTCTCGACTGCATATCGTCGGCAAGCTCTCATCCGTCAGCGTTTGGCTGCAACGGATTCACTCCTTACCCTCTACACGAAACGTCTCGACCATGGTCATGCCACAATCATTGACTATAACCGCATCCGCATGGATCGCATGGCCCTCGTTACCGAATCAGCGGAAAGCCAAGGTGAGGCGTTGGCCATTATCGAAGAACTTCTGCGCTTGAACGGAGGCAAGCCGATAGTTGCTCTTGACACGATCATATCTTCCCTTAGCGAAGAAAGAGCGACTCCTATAGAATGCATTGGAATGAATTTGAATGCACCATCGCATAATGAATTAATGTATGCGGCGCCTCATAATGAGTTACGAGCTGCGCGTTTGTTCGTCGATGACCTTGAAACGGAAACCTTGGAAACAGCCACGGCCGAAGCCGAGTTAGCAGCTTCGCGCCACGAACTGCAGCTGAGTCGTAAGAGTTGGTACCCGACATTCACGGCAGGCTTCCGTGTCAATACAGAGATGCGCGATGCCAATGGCGGTTTTGTAGTCGGAGTGGCTTTTCCGCTTTTCGGCAACGGCAAGAAACAACGTGCTGCCGAAATGCGCACAAGCGCGGCCGAGATGGAATTGGCCGATGCCCGTGCTGAGGCTTTGAGCAGAGTTCGTGCGCTGAAGACAGAAGCAACCAACCTCCAGCGCATTCTTAGCACGTACGATGTAGAACTGATGAAAGAGAATCTTACGCTGTTGTTGCGTGCGGTTCTTGCCGGCGAAATAAGTATTATGGATTACTACCCCGAAGCCGAACGTATTTACGGTGTTCTCCAGCAGCGCCTCGAAATGGAAAATGCATACAACAAAGTATATGCAGAATTGCATCGTGACGAGTTGTAAAAAATGTTGCACCACGAAAACCGTATTTCAACTCGCTAGATGAAACATTCCTTACATTTTCCCCAAAAAGATATACGAAAATGCCATTTTGAGGCAAGATTTAGGCAAAAAAAAGGTATTGTAATGTTTATTTTGCAGAAAAAACGATAATTATTTGCACGTTTCAAAACTATTCACTACCTTTGCAGTGTTATCCTAAATACAATCTTTTTACCTTAAAGAACTAATACCTATTGAAATCAAAAAGCGGCCCGTCGTGACGACGCAGCCGCTTTCTTTTTTTATGTGTACACAACGAAATTTTTCAGCAAATTATTTCTTGCTTGGGTTCGTAAATTTTCAGCGAACAATCTTTTTGCCGTTATTGATGTAAATACCTTGATGGCCGGTTGCCGAGGCGTTGTTCAAACGGCGGCCCTGAAGATCGTAAACGGCAGAGTTGTTCTCTATGCCGACAAGAGGAATGGTGATGCCGGTAGCGTCTGAAACATCTTCGACAACATATTTGCCGCCGCTCTGCTGGTTTGTGATGACAAAGAAGCGATCTTCGGAGACGCCCGTAACGTCTACACTCTGGGGAGAACCAGTGCCAGTAGAGAACACGAAATTGACGTAGTACTTCGACGTTGGAATGTCGTAGGTGGCGTAGTACCATGTCTTGCCGTCGATTTCCTTCGTCGCGGTGATGCGGCTACCCGGCCAATTGCCGTTTTGTTGGGTGTTGTTGTTGCTGTCCCAGGTATAGAAGTTCATGTTGCTCCAGCCGCTCACTTCGCTTCGTACATAAATGGTGGCGGTATGAGGAGTGAACTCAGGGTCTTCCTGATTCTCGGCTTTTGTTTCCTCTTCGATGCGCTGTACCGTAGCGTCCCAGCCTTTCGTGTCGACGCTCTCGCTGACGAGGTAGCGCCAATGGTGGCCGGAGCAGAGCTCTTTGTATCCTTCAGGAGCCGTATAAGCCCAAGGTGTTTTGCCGACAACGGCGAGGAGATATTGGCCCTCTTGGCGACCTTTCACACGAGCAACATAATACTCAGCTTTCGAAGCCATGGAATTGTAGGTCGTGGTGTTGGTGATGCCTACGAGGTGGCGAGCTTCGATCATGAGTTTTAGGTCGTGCTTGCAAGCCATCCAGTGTTTGAGGAAGATGCAAGGTGTGCCAGGGAGTGCGAGCATGATGGCGTTGGCGGCGAGAGTGTCGGCCTTGATGGGATCCTGCTCGGCGCCGGGGCCGCGGTTCTCGGTGTCGTGGTTCTCGACGAAGGTTACGCTGTAGCGGCGGTAGTCGGGCGTGCCCACGAGAGTGTTGGTGCCAGCGAGCTTCGACCAGTTGTTGCCGTTGATGGCGTCGCGCACGAGGTAGCGGAACTGGAAGTCGAAGGCGGCTGACTGGCTAACGCCGTCCACTTTCGTGCCATCAATCCAATTCTTAATCGTCTGATTGCTGTCCCACACTTCACCTACTGAGAACAGAGGCTTTGCGGTAGCGTTGTACTGCCCAAAGTACTTTGCAGCGAAACCTTTTGCAACGTCGTAGCGGAAGCCAGCATAGCCAAGGTCGTTGAGGAGATAATCCTCATAGGCATTGATGCACTTCTGCACGTTTGTCGATGCGTGGTCGAGGTCGCGCATGCCGTCCCAACCTTCACCGCTGTCCTTGTTGGACGAAAGCTTGTAACCGTTTTGGTCGGCCCATTGCTTGCACTTGCCGCCGTCATCGTCAGAGCAAATGTCGGTGGAAAGCATCTGATAGGTGACGCCTTTATAGGTTTCGGCGGGGAAATCTACCCAGTTACTGAGGTTCTGGCGATGGTTGATCACGACGTCGGCAATGGTGCCAATGCCCTTCTGTTTGAAGGTCGAGATCAATGTGCGGAGTTCCTTCTCTGTGCCGAAGGTAGAGTTCTGGTCGAAATAGTACTTGGGATTGTAACCCATCGACTGTCCGTCGCAGTTGCCCGACTGAGGAATCCAGACGAGCGTGAAGTAGCGCGAGAGCTCGTCGGCTTGCTTCGTGAGTACATTCCAACGTGAGTCAGAGAATCCGTCCCAATAGAAGCCCTGAAGCATGACGCCCTCATAGTCGGAAGGCCACCCCTGGGCACGTGCAGGTAAGAGCGAAGAGGTAAAAGGGAAAAGGAGAGAGAAGAGAAGTAAAAACTTTTTCATAGTGAGAAAGAAATGAAAGGGAAGTTATACACATTCGATAACTTCCCTTTATATGTTCTATTCGTTAGAATTACTCAGCTACGCAGATAACGCAGCGGTTCTTCTCGTAGTTGGCTTCGTCGTTGGGGAAGGGCTGTACGGTGTCACCCTTGTAATCCTTGATGATGCGAGAAGCTGCGATGCCACGAGAGATGAGTACATCGTAAACGGCATTTACACGCTGCTTTGACAGGCGCTCGTTGATGGTGGCGTTACCGGTGTTCTTGTCGGCATAACCAGTGATCTCGATCTTGGCGCTGGGATACTTGTTAAGGTAAGCAATAGCGTTGTTGACCTTAACCATCTCAGAGGGACGGATGTCGTAGCGGTTGATGAGGAAGAATACGTTCTCGATGCAGGGCTTAACCTCCTCAACTACAACGGGAGCAGGTGCGGGAGCGGGAGCAGGTGCGGTAGCAACCTCCTGCTTGGGTTCTTCCTTGGGTTGTACGGGTTCGGGAACGGGTACAGGAACGGGAGCGGGCTTGCACTGGCCAAAGCGATACTTCACGCCAAGCTGAGCGGTGAGCTGCCAATCCTTGGAAGCGTTTACGAGGTGAGCGTAGTCGTGGTTGCCAAAGTGGTTGGCATCAACTTCGAGGTTGAGTGCCCATGCGGGAGCAAGGTTAAAGTCGGCAGCAAGACCAAGGCGGCAAGCGTGAGCCACGTGGTTGTGAACCTTGGACGCGAGCTGCTGAGTGGGATATACGCCGAGATCCTTGTAGTCGTTGCCCCAAACCTTGTTGACACCAAGACCGCCGATGAGGTAGAGATCAACGGCATTATCGTCGCGGTGGTTGATGGCGCTAACGAGGTTAACGAGCATGTCGACGGTTGCGGTTCCGTAGTTGAAACCGTAGGTACCATATTCGGTGCCGTCAATCTTCACACCTTCCTTAGAGTTCCAGCCGTTGAGGTGGAGACGAGTACCGAGGACGGGGGTAAACATTACACCGCCATACACAGAACCAGTGCCGGTGATGACGTCACCAAAGCTATAGCCGTTCATGATGGCCTGACCACCACCCTGAAGACCGATGAAGCCGTAGGGGTAGCTGCGGGTCTCTTCCTGCGCCATGGCAGTCGTCGCTGTGAAAAGCGCGAGAGCTGCAATGAGGAGAGTCTTTATCTTTTTCATTTGATTACGTTTTTATGGGTTAAGTGTTTGCCCCGCCCCGAAGGGCAGGGTTAAACTGTAATGTCTCTACTGAGAGTAAGATTACTCTACGGTGCAGTAGATGTTATCGCTCTTCACACGGCAGGGATAGAGCTTCACGACGTTGCCGACAGCGGTGAGGTTTTCACCGTTGTTGTAGAGATTGTCGAGGCTTGCACCACCGAGGTTGAGGCCCCAGTCGCTGTTGACGCGGAACTTCCAACCGTTGGCGTTGATGCCAGGATTCTCGCATACGTAGCAGAAGTTGGCTGCATCCCAAGTCATGAATGCGTCGCCGCCCCAGCCGTTGAAGTCGCCGATGATACCCATGGCGTCAACCTTGGTTGCAGAGATGCGACCGGTGGAGAGGTTGAGGTCGAAGTAGTAGACACCTTCACCAGCGTTGACGCCGATGTTGCCACCACAGTCTTCTGCTGCACCTACGTACTCGGTGAAGAAGCTGTTGTTGATTTCGGTGCCCCAATCGCCAGCCACACGATGGAACTTGAACTGATTGCCCCAACCGTTGGGATCTGCGCAATAGAGAAAGCCGGTGTAACCACCGTTGTCATCGCTGACAAGACGCTGCTCTGCGTTCGTCCAACCATCGGTAGCACCAATGTAGTAGATGAACGGTTCGAACTTGGGAGCGATGCACTGGAGCTTCACGTTGAAGGGAGCTGCGGTGTAAGCCACAACGGCTGCGCCCTGCTTACCTTGTACGGTAGCGTTTGCGCTGACGATTGCTTGAAGTTCGCGAGCTACGACTTCTCGGTTGAAGAGGCTGATGACTGCGTTGTTGAGGTCTTCTGCCTTGACATTGCCTTCTGCGTCGGCATACACGTCATAGACTCCACCATTGCCGTTGGTGAGGCTTACCTTGTAGCTCTCTACGGTAGCGTTGGCAGGAAGGGTGACGTTGATGAGCTTAACGACTTCGCCAGCAGTGTTGAGGTCGATGAGCTCGGAGGTAGCTGCAGAAGCGCTGATTGCGCCCTGTACGGCCTCCACGGGAGCATTCTGCTCGGGAAGTACCCAATCGGTGTAGTCGCCGTTGTCGCAAGAAGTAAGGGCGAAAGCAACGAGGGCTACGGGAAATAATTTCTTTATCATAGTAGACCCCCCTAGCCCCCCGAACGGGGGGAACTGTTACTGAGGAGGGAACAGTGTTTTAGAGTTAATTATATAATAAAGGAGTCATAATGCTCCAAAGAGACTAAAGTAACGTTTCCCCCAGTCGGGAGACCTGAGAGGGGGAAAAGTCTCTTTAGTCAACCTTGGCGCTGAAGCCGTCGTTGGCACGCTCGATGAAGAGCTGGATGGTGTGAGCACCAGCGCCGGTGGCGAAGTTGGGACCGTCCTGCACGAGAGCGTCAAGGGCACCACCGAAGTTAACGTCCCAACTATTGTCGCGGGCAAACTTCCACTCAGCGTCGCCGTCGAAGTTGACGGTTGCCTGGAGGCAGTGAGCGTCGGTGTTGTAGGTCATGGCCACAATCTCACCGGCAGCAACGCTCCAACCGTTGAAGTTACCAACTACACCCCACGTACAAGGAGTAACGCTGAGGGTCTTGGTGTTGTCGTCAACCACGATGTAGCACATGCTGGCTTCGCCGGTGTAGCTGATGTTGCCACCACCCTGATCGCCGAGGCTGATGCAGTCGCTTGCAGAAGCGAAGCTTGCGTTGTTGCGCTCTTCGCCCCACTCGGGAACCATGGTGAACTTGAATTCGCCGTCCATGTAAGCGTAACCTACGTAGATGCCGTCATTGTTCTCGCTGACGAGGACAGGGCAAACGCCGTGGTTCCAACCATTGCCGTTGCCAGGTACCCACATGTAAGCCGCAGCACCACCCTTGTTGAGGTCAACCCAAGAAGGCTGAGTGGTGAAGGTGACGGTGTTGGAGATGGCCGATGCGAATTCACGTCCGGCAGCATCGCTGATGACAGCCTTCACGCGAACGTACGTTGTAGTGACGGGAATTGCGGTATCCTCCGTCCAAGGAGCGTCAGTAGCGGCCTTGAGCTGGTTGAGAGCACGGTTAACAGCAGCGCAGCTCACACCAGCGGTGGTAGAGGTGAAAGCATCGTCGAGCTGAACGAAGTCGTAACCTGCGGGAGTACCTTCTTCGCCTGCTTCAGCGACGGCAGCTGCATAAGACTTGTTGAAGTGATCGCCATCAGAAACCTGAACGAAATACTTGATGCCGGAGGTACCGTTGGCGCCGATGGGTGCACCGAGGTCGGTGAAGACGGGCTGGTTCCAGGTAAGGGTGACGTTTTCGGTTTCGCCGAGCACAACCGTCTGGTTGGTGAACTCAGGCGTGTTGACTACGAACGTCGAGGGAGTGACGAGCGTAGGATTTGAGTCGTTGTCAGTTTCGCAGGCGCTGAAGAGGGCAACACTGCAGAGCGCAACGGCTGCAAGGGAAAATATCTGTTTCATTATTGCTTTCTTTAGTGGTTTAGGCATTAGTGATTTAGTGGTTTAGGATTGCGATAATCAATGCGTTCTAAACAACTAAATAACTAAACAACTAAATAACTTGATTAATACCCAGCGTTCTGCTTGAGGTTGGGGTTCACGGCAATGTCGGTGTTGGGGAACGCGAATACATTGAGGTGAGCGTCGAAGTTGGCACCATTGGCCACACCACCCTTCCAAGCCCAGTTGTAGCCGTTCTGACCACCGAAGTGACCGAAGCGGATGAGCGTGGTACGGCGGAGACCTTCGAAGTAGAACTCGCGGCTCCACTCGTTCTCAATCTCGGAGAGCGTCCAGTTGGCCTTCGTTGCTGCGTGGGCACGCTGGCGAATCTGGTTGAGCACCTGAATACCCTCGGCGCTAGCTGCGTTGTTGTTCAGACGAGCGTCAGCTTCACCAAAAGCAAGATAAGCCTCGGCTGCACGCATGAGGAAGAAGTCGGTATCGGGGAACTGCGAGCTGTGAGCGGCAGAACCGTCGCTATAGTAGTTGCAGAACTTCGTTACGCTGAAGCCCTCTTCGAACTTCGACTCGTTGGTAATTTCGATGGTACGGTCGATACTCCAGAAGAGAGCACGGTCGTCGCCAGCAGCTGCCTGCATATCAGCGGTGCTCACGTTGGGTGCGTCGAGGTTGGGGAAGAACTTCTGCACGAGGTCGCGGCGAGCGCGGTTACCCTGCCAGTTCTCGGTCGTACCATTACCAGCGGTGAACTGACCGTCGATCATGTCGTCCTTGTAGGTACCGCCGATGAGGAACATGGTGCAACCCCAAGCGGTACACATCTTACCGTCCTGCATGATGGGGAGGATGGCCTCTACGCTTGCGCCGTTAGAGCCATTGTCGCCCATGAAGAGCTGCTGGTAAGCCGTCCAACCATTCTTTGTTGCCTGGGTGTTGAGCTTGTAAGCAGAGTCGATGACCTTCTTTGCTTCAGCCTTAGCTTCAGCCCACATGGGCTTGCCGATGTACACCTCAGCGTTGAGGTACATACGAGTGCGGAGCATCCAAACGGCAGCCTTGTCGGGACGACCGTAGCCAGTGCTCTTGCCGCCAGCAAAGACGCCGCCGTCGGTTTTGGGCTTAGCTTCGGAAAGCTGACCTTCGATGTCGTTCAGCTCGTCCATGATCCACTGCCAAGTGGTGGCGCGGCTCTGCTGTTCGGGAGCCTTACCTGCAGCAACGGTGGTGAAGCCAACATCGCCCCAACCATCGATGAGGTAATAATAATAAAGAGCGCGTGCGTAGCGAACCTCAGCGGTCATCTGAGCATCGTAGTCGCTGGCTACTTCGAGATAGTGGTTGCAGAGAGTTACACAATTGTAGAGACGATAGTAAAGACCACGGAGCATGGGGTGGCTTGCACCCCACTGGTTGTGGTTGAAGGCAGGAATACCCTCGTCGCCCCAGGGGCAATGAGCTTCGTCGGTGGTAAGTTCCTGAGCGTTCCAGATCTGACGCACGAAAGCGGAAGTACCGCCGTCGATACCGTCGATGTCGCTGGCGCCGTTAGCACCGGCATTACCTTCCTGACCCATGTTGGCGAAGCACTTGTTATAGAGGCCAATGGGATCAACGGTCATATCGGTACGCTCGTCGATGGGTTCCACATCAAGGTCACCCACACATGAGGTCATTCCGAGGCCGAGCATGAAGCAAGCAGCGGGAATGAGAGTCTTAATATATGATTTCATATTTGATTATGCGTTGAATGATGAGAGATTAGAAATTGAGAGAGAGACCCACTACGAAGCTGAAGGGACGGGGGTAGATGTTGTTGTCGATACCGCCGCCGATTTCAGGATCGATGCCGTCGTACTTCGTGATGGTGAACACGTTGTTGGCCGTAGCGTAGAGACGACCCGCAAGACCATTGTAGTGAGCGGTCTTGAAGAGGTTGTCGAAGCTGTAGCCGAGCGTGATGTTGTCGCACTTCAGGAAGCTTGCGTTGCGCACGAAGTAGTCGCTCTTGGCGTTCTCCCAGGTGCTCCAGTTCTTCTCAAGCACGCTGGTGGGACGGTTGCCCAGGGCGTTGTAGCTCCACACGGTAGCCATGTTGCTGGCACCAGCTTCGAGGTCGTTGTATACGTAGTTGTGGAGTGCTGCACGAAGGCCGAAGCCGAGATCCCAATTCTTGTACTGAAGCTTAGAGGTGAGGCCGAAGGTGAAGGGAGCGTCGGGGCTCTTGTAGATGTAGCGGTCGGATTCATTGATCTGGCCGTCGCCGTTGCGATCCACGTATACGCCTTCGATGGGAAGACCATCCTTGTCGTAAACCTGCTGGAATACATAGAAGGAGCTGCGGGGGTAACCCACCTTGTGAGCCTGGATCGTACCACCGGTACCAGCACTGATGCCACCTGTCTCTACGAAGTAGTCAGGATCGTCGGAGCCGGTGAGCTTCGTGATCTCGTTCTGGTTGTAGGTAAAGTTGAAGCCAAGATCCCAGAACCAGTTCTTCGTCTGGATAGCCTTCACATTGAATCCAACTTCTACACCCTGATTCTTCATCTCACCGATGTTCTGGTTGAGCATATTGCGGAAGTTGCCCACGGGCACGCTTGCGTAGTTGAGAAGATCGGTGGTGTAGCGGTAGTAGTAGTCAATGTTGAAGGTGAGTCGCTGATTCCAGAAGCCGAAGTCCATACCTGCGTTGTAGGTCGTGGTCGTCTCCCACTTCAGGTCGTTGTTGTAAGCAGCGGGAGTCTTCGTGTGACCATCGCCGACGAGGGGATAGTAAGAGTCGGGGTTAGAGTTGATGGTGTAGGAAGCGAAGTAGTTGTAGTCGCTACCGAGGTCCTGCTGACCCGTCTGACCGTAGCCGAGACGAAGCTTGAGGTCGCTCACGGCGTCAACGTCGCGGAGGAAGGCCTCGTCCTTGATACGCCATGCGAAGGCGAAGGAGGGGAAGAGTGCCCAATGCTCCTTGAAGCGGCTGGAACCATCGTAACGGAACGTAGCGGTGAAGAGGTAGCGGTTGAGGAGCGTGTAGTTAGCACGACCGAAGAAGCTGACGAGATAATTCTCCGTCTTCCAAGGAGTACCGGTGTGGGTATAAACCTGACCGGGCTTCGTGTTGTGAGTCGGTTGGAAGTAAGTGTACCAATCGCTCTTTGACTCACGATAGAAGTGCTGCCACTCGTAACCGAGCATCACGTCGAAGTGGTGATTGTCGTTGAAGTCCTTGAGGTACTGAGCGTAAGCGTTGTAAGAGAGGTTGTACTTGTTGATCTGCTCCCAACCGTCTGAGCCGTAGTACATAGCGTCAGAGCTGTAGGGGCTTGTCCACGTGCTCTGCTTACCGGTCGAATAGTCGGCACCGGCGTTCATGTGGATGTGCAGATCCTCGAAACCGTGGATCATGTAGTCAGCTTCGATGTTGCCGACGAAGGCACGTGAGCGAGCGTGGTCATCCTTGAGCTCGAGCATTGCCACGGGGTTGGCGGTTGCCTGACCGTTGCGGGTGTAGAGCCAAGCGGCATCGTTGAGGGCCGAACCGTCCTGCGTCCACTGCCAGTAGCCACCGATGTTGTGCTGGTCGCCCTTGGCGGCAAAGACGGGTTGAGTGGGATCCATGTAGACAGCAGCGCTTACCGCACCCGTGTTGGCGTAGCGGTTGTTGGCGTGCATGTACTTACCGGAGAGGTTGAACTTCAAGTGTTCAGCGAAGAAAGTGGGGTTGAGGTTCAAGCTGGCGGTGTAGCGCTCGAAGTCGGAAGTCTTGAGGATACCCTCCTCGTTGGTGTAGCCAAGGCCGATGCGGTAAGGCATGTTCTTGAGGCCACCGCTGACGGTTACATTGTGATCGTGACCCACAGCCATGCGGTAGATTTCCTCCTGCCAATCGGTGTTGGCGTTGCCCATAGCGTTCCAAGCGTCGGAACCCTTGCCATACTTGTTGCCGATGAATGCGCGATATTCGTCGCCGTCCATCACGTCGATGGTCTTCTGCTTCCATGAGAAGGAGGTGAAGCCGTTGTAGCTTACCTTTGCCTTCTGTCCGCTGCGACCCTTCTTGGTGGTGATGATGATGACACCGTTAGAACCGCGGCTACCGTAGATGGCGGTTGCGCTGGCGTCTTTGAGGACGGTGAAGGTTTCAATGTCGGCAGGGTTAACGAGCGAGAGGGGGTTGGCAAGACCCTTCACACCGTTGTTGTCCATGGCAAGACCATCGATGACGATGAGAGGATCGTTGGAGGCGTTGAGCGAAGCACCACCGCGCACACGAATCGTTGCGCCGCCACCAGGAGTACCACCGCCAGAGGTAACGTTCACACCGGCAATCTTACCGGTAATCATGTCCTGAGCGTTGGTCACGAGACCCTTGTTCTTGTCATCGGGCTTAATGGCCACAACGGAACCGGTGAGGTCGTTCTTCTTTGCCACACCGTAGCCGATGACAACGGCTTCGCCGAGGTTGTTAGCCACCTCTTTGAGCACAATGTCGAGGGGTTGGCCGTTCCATACGACTTCCTGAGGTTCGTAGCCGATGAAGGTGATGCGGAGCGTCTGGCCGTTCTTCACGCCGCGAACGACGAACGAACCGTCATTGTCCACCATGGCACCGTTCGTGGTGCCCTTTACAATTACAGACGCACCGGTAAGGGGTTCACCGGTTTCGTCGAAAACGGTACCTGTTGCAGGACCGTTCTGCTGTACCACTACATAGGTGTCGTTCGGTGTGGTTTCAGCCATGGCGAAACCAGCAGGAAGGCCCATAAGCAGCAGCATCAAGCTGACTGACTTGAATCGTTTAAGCATAGATGTGTTGTAAATAAAATTAAGGTGTTTAATTGTTTATTTTTCAATGGGATAGATCGATATTGCCCAACCTCCGCCGCAGCCGGCTACGAGGTTCTTGAGAGTCGTCTTCGAGGTTACCTTCTTGGTGGTGATGGTGTAAGCCTCAGGATTCTCCATCCAGTTGGTGCCGGGGGCATCGGCGTAGATCGTGGCTGTGTAGTTGACGCCGGGAGTGAGGAAGTCTAATTTAATATTAGATGTGTGGCCCTCTTCGCCTGCTGTGCAGCCGATGTACCACTCGTCCTTGCCCTTTGCCTGACGCGCCGTAACTACGTATTCGCCCGGCTCGGCTTCAAGGTAAAGGCTGCGTTCCCAATCGCAAGGCACATCCTTGATGAACTGGAAGGCATCCATCTTCTCCTTGTAGTGCTCGATGACGTCAGCCGCCATCTGCAGCGGGCTGTACAGCGTCACATAAAGCGCCAACTGACGCGCCAAGGTGGAGCGCACGTGGCTGTCGCTGCCTGCCCACGCGAGGTCCATGACGAAGATGCCGGGGGTGTAATCCATGGGACCGCCGATGCAACGGGTGAAAGGCAACACCGTGGTGTGGTTCACATAGTTACCGCCGAAAGCCTCATACTCCGTGCCGCGAGCACTCTCGTTGCCGATCCAGTTGGGATAGGTGCGGCAGATGCCCGTGGGGCGAGTTGCCTCGTGAGCGTTGACCATGATGTAGTGGTCGGCCGCCTTCTGGATGCAGTAGAGGTAGTGGTTGTTCAGGTCTTGGCTGTAGTGGTGGTTGCCGCGGGGCACGATGTCGCCCACGTAACCGCTCTTCACGGCGTCGTAGCCGTAGTCGTTCATCAATTGGTAAGCCTGCTCAAGATGGCGCTCATAGTTCTGCACGGACGATGAAGTCTCGTGGTGCATCATGATCTTCACGCCGCGCGAGTGGGCATATTCATTGAGGTACTTGAGGTCGAAGTCGGGGTAAGGCGTCACGAAGTCGAACACATAGTCCTTCTGATGGCCGAACCAATCCTCCCAACCTTCGTTCCAACCCTCTACGAGAACTTCGTCGAAGCCGTTGTCGGCAGCGAAGTCGATGTAGTCCTTCACGTGCTGCGTGTTGGCCGAGTGCTTGCCGTTGGGCTTCACGGTGCGGTAGTCGGTCGTGCCGAGGTGGACGCTCGTCACGTCGTCGGTGTAAGCCCAGCTGCCGGCGCCGGTGATCATCTCCCACCATACGCCGACGTACTTCGTGGGGTGAATCCAGCTTGTATCCTCCAGTTTGCACGGCTCGTTGAGGTTGAGCGTCATGCGCGATGCGAGGATGTCGGTGGCTTTGTCGCTCACGATGACCGTTCGCCAGGGCGATTCGCAGGGTGTCTGGAGGAATCCCTTGTCGCCGCGAGCGTCGGGGGTGAGGTGGCTGTTGAATACCATACGGCTGTCATCCAACGTGAGGTGCATGGTGCTGTAATTGATGCATGCTGCCTCGTGGAGATTGATGTAGAGGCCGCCGTCGGTCTTCATCTGCAGGGCCGTCTGTACCGTGGTGGGGCCTGCGGGCGTCTGGCTGCTGTTGGGGGCAATGGCGCCCTTCATCTTGCCGCGTATCTCTGCAAGATAGCTCGTCTGCCAGTCGTACTCCTGCGTGTCGTAGTCGCCGGCTATCCACCACGCTTTGTGGTTGCCGCTCATGGCGAACTCGCTCATTTCTTCCTTCACGGTGAAGTAGGTGAGGTTCGGCTGGTCGGGAAATTCGTAGCGGAATCCGAGGCCATCGTCGAAGAGGCGGAAACGGACGTCCATGGCGCGGTCGTTCTTGCCTTGGCGGAGGTGTACGAGGAGCTCGTTGTAGTGGTTGCGAATGGCGCTTTCCTCGCCCCAAACGGGTTGCCAAGTCTCGTCGAAAGTGCTATTTTCGGTGCCTACGATGCTAAAATCGGTCATCAGATCGGCCTTGCGAATCACCTCGTCGCTGGTTTTCGTCGGGGTGTTCCACTCGAAATCCACCTTCTTGTCGGGATCCTCCATCTTGAGTTCATAGCCAAGATGCGAGGGTGCGATGACCGTCTGTATCTCTTGGTTCTGCATGGCGTGTCCCCAGGTGAGGCTGTACGTGGGGCGTCCCTGGCCGTCGACGCTGAAGTTGAGGTGCAGGTTGCCGTTGGGCGACGTAATCTGCTGTGCGCTTGCGGTGAGGGCAAGGGCGAAGGCGGCGCAGGCGATGAATGCTTTTTTCATGTGTGTTTCGGGTTGTTTCGTTAGTTGAGATTGTGCTTTTCGCGTGTTTTTCTCCGTGCACGCATTCGTGTGCGCACACAAAAACTTCACACAAATTTACGAAATTATTTGCACATAGCGGTATGTGTGTGGAAAAATGTAACAAAAAAATTGACGAACAGGACGAATTTGACAACTATAGAGCAGAAATCAAGCGTTTTTACCTGCGTCACGTCTAAAGTATATAATTGCCCAAACTAATTGAGATTTGAGATAAAACACACGGGGTAACTCTATCTCAAATCTCAAATCTCAATTAGATTTTTACGAAAAAACGTGGCTCTACAATGCCAATTTTGAAGGTGAAAAATAAGAATCAGAGGG
>JAUNIC010000041.1 GCA_030523615.1 Bacteroidales bacterium | reverse complement strand
CATTGTGTATATAGGTGTCTTCAATTTGGCACTTATATGCTTCGTGGCATCAAAATGTTTTAGAACAAAAATTATAGGATTGTTTCTGCCAACACCCTGATGCTATTGCTGCAAGATGGCGTGGCGCACTTTGTCAATGTCGTACATATTGACCTTGCCGTCGCTGTTCACATCGCCTTCAAGCGCAGGAGCAACGGTGATGATCTCCGTACCCTCGCCATTGAAGTAGCTCAGATCGTGGCCCATAGGATTCAGAACCACAGCGGGACGGAAACCTGCACCCGAAGTAGGCTGCTGGATCGAGATGGAGCGCGTCAGAAGCGAGAGATCGAACGTGGCAGGAATCACCTTGCCCGTAGCCGGCCCGGCAAAGTAAGCGCCGATGCCCGTCACCTCTGCAGGCAACTGACAATAAGCCTTGCCTTCGGGATAGTAGTACATAGTGAGCGCGCTGCCGTTAACCCTATACGTCACACCATCCACGCTACGCAGCACACTGCTCGTGCCCACTACATTGATGTCCTTCACGTTCGGACAATTGCTGAGGAGCGCCATCGAGTAGCTGACAGACGTAGGAGAATACAGGTTGACGGTCGTGAGGTGCGGCATGTTGTAACCGATGCAACCAACCACCGATGCAGCCTTGTAGTCGATGGTCGTGAAGGCAGCACCGTTGATAGGGTTGCGACTGCTTATGCCGTAATTGTCCGACCAGTTGTTGATGACAAGCGTGCCGGTGCAACCTGCGAAGATAGAGGTGTAGTAAGTAGCAGGCAGAGCGTTGATTGTTGTGGTCTCGAGACCGCAGCAATTTTCGAAGACGCCACTGCTGAGACGCGTCTTGACGCTCACCGTGAGCGTCTTGAGCGCCGTGCAGCTCTTGAATGCATGCTGGTAGACAGTGGCCACATCGAGGTTGAGCGCCGCAAGTTTGCTGCAGCCCTCGAAGGCGCTGGCGTTGATTGTAGTGACCGAAGTGGGAAGCACGAGCGCAGTGATGTCGGTGTCGCGGAAGGCGTTGGCGCCAACTGTCGTTACACTATAGTTCTTGCCATCGGCGGCCGTGACCGTAGCGGGGATGGTGAGTGTGCCCGCGGGGGCAGACGTATAGCCCGTCACGGTGGCCTTCAGCGTCGAAGCGTTGAGGTCGTAGGTCAGCGTGCCGATGGTCTCGCCCATTGCCGAAGTGCCGACGGCCAGCAGCATGGCGGCGGTCAGCGTGCGGAGTGTGGAGGAAATATGTGGAAACATGGTAGATTGAGGGAAGAGGGATGTGGGGATGAGGAAAGAGGGACTTACTGCTGTGCGGCATCGATGACCTTGACGAGGTCGACGATGCTGACATTGCCGTCGCCGCTGACGTCGTTGTTCGTACGCTGCACCACGATGCGAGCCTTGGGATAAGCCTGCTGGTAAGCCTTCTCCTGCTCAGCGGTAGCGATGATGACACCCTCGAACTTGCTGCTAGAATCGGAACGATAGTTCATGAGCACCGTCTGAGTGCAGTTGCGCACGTCTATCACGCGGCAAAGCGTGCGGTCCATATCCTGGCCGATGAAGCGCGCCGTTGCGGAGAGCACCACCTTTGTGCGGCTATAGGGAATGCCCTCGAGCTTGGTGTCGTCGGTGGAGAAGACGAGGCCGTCTACGCTCTTATAGTTAGCACAGTTGTACAGGTTGATGTCGTGCGGATGAGCATCGTCGACCAGCATACTGCTGAAATTCATATCGTAGGCCGTAGCGTCGTAGATGTCGATGCGCTCGAGGTACAAACCGTATTTGCCCAAAGCATTAGGCACATGGGCACTGTGGAGTTCGAGCGCGCTGAAGCGTGACTGGGCAAGCGGACAGTTGAAGGAGAAGTTGTTAGTGTTTGTGTAGGGACCATAGTCAAAATTGAGCACAAGCGTTCCGGTGCAGCCGCTGAAGGAATTGCTGGTAGTCGGCTTCTGATTGAGCGTAGTGGTGGTAAGCTGCGAGCAACCCTCAAAGGCATGCGAACCGAGAGCCGGTACATCGAGCGTGAGAGTCTTGAGCGCCGTGCAGCCGGAAAAGGTCTTTGCGCCAATCTCGGAAGCCGTGATGTCGGCACTCGTCAGTCCGCTGCAGCCCTCAAAGGCCATGTAGCCCACCTTCTTGACGCGCAACGTAACAGCGGTGAGCGCCGAGCAGTTCTTGAAGGCCGAAACCTCGATGGCAGCCGTCTTGGGCAGAGCATCGAAGTTGATCGTCGTCAGCGCCGAGCAACCGCTGAAAGCCTCCTTGGGAATAGTTGTCAGCGTAGCGGGCAGACTGATGGTGGTGAGTGTCTTGATGTCCTTGAAGAAAGCCTCGGCAAATGTCGTCATGCCGCTGCGGAGAGTGACGCTAGTGAGGGGGCAGTCGGCCAGTGGATGGTCGCCATTTCTGATATAGACATTGCTGCCCATGCTCAGTGAGGCGAGGGCCGTACAGCCAGCCAGAGCGTCGGCGGGGAGGCCAGGCTGTGAGTAATAGCCCTCGATGGTGGCAGGCAACGTCAGGGAAGCCAGGCTTGAGCAACCGCTGAAGGTCTCGGCGTGGAGGCATTCGATTCGGTCACCAAGATTGACAGCTGTCAAACGGGAGCAACCGTAGAAGGCACGCTTGCCGAGCGTCTTGAGCGACGGCATCAGGGCACTGGTGAGCGCAGCACATCCCTCGAAAGCCGAATACCCCACCTCGCAGTCCGTGGCGGTGAGGCGAACACTCTGCAGCGAGGAGCAGCCCATGAAGGTTTCGGGACCTACATCTTGCAGCGTAGCACTTTCGAAGGCAGTGATGGCAGTACCTTTCAGCACACCAATCTGAAATCTCTCAGCTCTCGAAAGATTGACATTAGCGAGCGCCGAGCAACCTTCGAATACGTAATTTTCGAAGTCGGTGGCATACGATGTGACATCCGTAAGTTTGGTGCAGTTGCGAAAAGCCTTCTCGCCGGCAGTGGGACAATAGAAATTGGCAATGGTGAGATTGGCGCAGTCAGCAAAAGCCAAGGAACCGATTTTCGTCGTGGTCTCAGTCGCACGGATGCCCGTAATCCCGGCACAATTATTGAAAGCCGCATCGGCGATGGAGCCGTTGAAGTTGAAGTAAGCATTGAACTTCGTGGCGGCATTCGTATTGTCTTTCGTGATTCTGACCTTCGTCAGCTGCTGGCAATTTTGGAAGGCCTGGCGTTCTACACTCTGGAAAGCAGGGCAATAGATGTCCACGCTCAAGATGGCCGAGTTGCGGAAGGCCGCCTCGCCGATAAAACGAAGACCCGTTCCCTCGTACTTGATGCCGCCGATGCCAGGCGCCTTCTTGATGCCCGCCACGGTGTAGTTCACATTGTTGTAGCGTATGGCTTGCGGCACCGTCACCACCTTGCCGGCATTTGCCGAAGTGGCAACGTCGACGATGTAGGCCTCGTGCAGCACGGGTTCAAGGTCGTAGATGAAAGCAGCGTCCTTCGTTGTGTCGGCCCATCCTGCCATGCAGCAAAGCATGGCAACAAGGCAGAGGATGTACTTTTTCATGAGTTAAGATGTTTTGTATACAGAAAAAGGGTACGCAGGCCATGCTTCTCGAGGAACGAAAAACAGAGCCTGCAGCAATGTGGATCACCTCCATTGGGGAGGCGACGAAAGTACCGATTAGTAGTTCTCTGCGTGAACCTCGAAGTATGCCTGGGGATGTGCGCAGGTGGGGCATTCCTCAGGAGCCTCGGTACCTACTACGATGTGACCGCAGTTGCGGCACTCCCACACCTTCACTTCGCTCTTGGCAAATACCTCCTTTGCCTCCACGTTGTGGAGGAGAGCACGATAGCGCTCTTCGTGGTGCTTCTCGATGGCAGCTACGAGGCGGAACTTCTCAGCGAGTTCGGCGAAGCCTTCCTCTTCTGCGGTCTTGGCGAAACCTTCGTACATGTCGGTCCACTCGTAGTTCTCGCCTTCTGCAGCGTCGGTGAGGTTAGCTACGGTGTCGGGCATACCGCCATGGAGCTCCTTGAACCACATCTTGGCGTGCTCCTTCTCGTTGTCAGCGGTCTTGAGGAAGAGGGCAGCAATCTGCTCGTAGCCTTCCTTCTTGGCCTTGGATGCATAATAGGTGTACTTGTTACGTGCCTGGCTCTCGCCGGCGAAGGCAGCCTCGAGATTCTTCTCGGTCTGTGTGCCTGCATACTTGTTTGCCATGATATTTGTGTTTTAAAGGTTATGTGTGTGCTTTATTATAATATTATATGAGTGCCCACGGGGGGGGCACATTTCGGCTGCAAAATTACGGAAAACAATCCGAATGTGCAAGCGTTTTCGAATAGAAATCGTTAAAGAAGTTTGCGGAAGACGGGCAGACGCTTGAGCAGCCACGTTACGGCGCCGCAGAGCGTGAAGGTCACGGCACACCAAACAAGGGAAGAGGTAAGAGGGAGGAGGTAAGAGGTAATGGGTGCCGCTGCGGAAATCACTCCCCCTTCGGGGGAGGTGGAGGGGGTCTTAGGAGGTTGGAGGGAAGAGGTGAGCACCTGCTGAAGGGGTTCGTAGAGAACGAGCTTGAGGTGCTGGTCCATGAGGTAGACGCCGAAGACGAGGGAACCCACGAGGCAGAGCGCGCGATTCAGACGCGGACGACGCTGGGCGAAGTCGGTATCGAAGAGGCGCTTGACGGCGAGGAAGATTGCTATGGCGGTGAGGTAGACGGTGAGGCCGAGGTAGCTCTGCGTGCTGCCGCCGAAGCGGTGGATGTAGTATCCCGTCATGGCGCCGCTGAGGGCGATGCCGAGGAGGGTGACGAAGGCAATGAGGCGCCACTGCCGACGTGTCAGGCGCTGGACGTCGATGTTGCGGTCCACCCAATAGCCGATGAGGGGGTAGAAGTAGAGCGTCACACTGGAGAGCGACACGGCGAGAGCGCTGGAAAGTTTCAACTCCGGCCATCCGCAGCACGCGCTGACGAACTCGGCGACGATGGGGCCGGTGGTGAGCACAACGTGGACACCGAGGAGCCAGAGGAAGTCGGCGCGCGTCATGGCTTGCGCCACGCGGCGGAGGAAGGGGAGCATGATGAGGAAGCCGAGGTAGGCGTAGAGGAACCAGTAGGATGTGGTGCCAGGGAGCGTACCGGCGAGCATGCCGCGGAGGAATTCGGCAAAGGAGAGGGCGGTGCCGCGCGTGAAGTGGAACTCGACGTAGAGCAGCGCCTCAAAGATGACGATGACGAGCAGCATGCGGACGATGCGTTTGCGCCAGAGGTCGTGGTACGACTCGTTGCGTCCGAGGAGGAGTGCGCCGCTGACCATGGCGAAGAGGGGTACGCCGATGCGGATTCCGACGCTCAGGACGAGGCCGCACACGGCAGCAGCCCCCTGCCCGTCGTGATAGATGTGGTACGCGGGCAGGTGGTTGAGGAGCACGGCGACGATGGCGACGATGCGCATCACGTCGTAGGCGGCAAGACGATTGTGGGTGGGCATAGGAAGGTATTGAGGGAATCGTAAACTGCAGAAACCTGAAGTGGCTCATAATTCTAGCTTTTCTAGAAGTTCTAGCTATTCTAGAAAAACTAGCTAAACTAGAAATTCTGGTCTACACATACACCGCGGCGGAGTTGGGCGCGGCTGATGATGGCGGCGCGGCGCTGGAAGTCGTCCCAACTGCGGCGGCTCTGCTGGCTCCATCCGGCCTCGGCGAGGGCAAGGGCGCGGGGATAGGCCATATAATAGAGGCGCTCGGTCGAAGGGATGCACTCCGTCCAGAGTGTGCCGGCAACGCCCATGAGGCAGTCGCGTTCGAAGTTGCGATCCAGCGTCTGCCCGGGATGCTCGGGGTCAGCAATCGTATAGTCGCCGTTGCCCCACGCGGGGTCAAGGCGGTAGGTCTGCTCGAGCGTCGTGGTCGGCATGCCCCAATTGACCTCGGGCATATCGTTGTAGCCCATGGGGTAATCGAGGTAGCAGTGTTCGCCGGGGCAGAGGATGATCTTGGCGTCGCAGCGCTTGGCGGCATCGATGGCAGCCTGCGTCAGGCCATGGCGCCAGGCAAAAGTGATGCAGCCGGGCTGGATCTCACGGAAGTCGGTTTCGTACCAGAACATCGGCGTCTTGCCGAGCTCGTCGCGAAGCAGTGCAATGACGCGGTCGAACATGTACTGCTGCAGGCGCCAAAGCCCCCCTCCATCTCCACCCGACTGGGGGGAGGGCTGGGAAGCCTCGGAAAGCGCACTATCCTCTACAAGCTTTTTGAGCAGTTCTTGACAAGAGGGGCAGTCCTTCCAACAATTAAGCGGTGGATTGCCGGCCTCATCGCCACCGAGGTGAACGTAGGGACCGGGGAAGACGTCGGCCAGCTCGCGGAGGACGGTGGAGAGGAACTCGTAGGTGCGTTCGCTCGAGGGACAGAGGAGTTCATTGCTCACGCCGCAGGTGGTGCGGAGGGGAAGCGTGTCCTGCTGACAGGTGAGCCACGGCAGGGCGTGGATGGCGGCTACCTCGTGGCCGGGGAGCTCGATTTCGGGGACGATGGTGACGTGGTGTTGGGCGGCAAACTGACAAAGTTCGCGCATCTGCTCTTGCGTGTAGTAGCCGCCGATGGGACGCAGCATATCGTCCATGCCGACGCGGAAGGAAGAACGCTCGGTGAGTTCGGGATAGGCCTTGATCTCGATGCGCCACGCCTGGTCGTCGACGAGGTGGAGGTGGAGGGTGTTGAGCTTGTAGCGCGCCATCTCGACAACGAAGCCTTTGAGGTCGTCGAAGGGAATGAAGATGCGTGCGGGGTCGATCATCAGTTCGCGGATGGGAGTGCGAGGAGCGTCGACGATATCCACCGCAGGCAGGGTGAAGTCGGGGCCGTTGCCGTGCAGACAATTGGTGAGGTCGGCGGTCTTGCTCTCGGCGTAGCTGTAGATCTGCTCGAGCGTCATGCGTCCGTAGAAGATGCCGGCTTCGTCGCCACCTTCGATAAGCACCTTCTTGCCTTTTGCACGAATGTGGTAACCCTCGGCGGGCAGGCTGGGATTGATGCGCGTCGTGACCTTGGCGCCCGTGGTGAAGGTGCCGCCGATGAGGGTCAGCTCCCGCGGTACGGGCAGGATGGGGAAGGCAGACTCGTAGGGCACACTACCCTGCTCCGGTGCACTCCAATCGGCAAAGCGCGTAGCGCCGAAGGCATAGGCGTCCATCATGGGGCGCTCGCCGCGGAACTCCACCTTCTCCAGCGCATCGCAGGCGTAGAAGGCTTGGCTGCCAATGTGACGGAGCGTGGGCGGGAGAATAACTTCGCGGAGTTGGTGCATGGAGTGGAAGGCGCAGTCGGGAATGGTGTCGATCTGTGCCTGCGAGAGGTCGAGACGCTCAACACGGAAGCAGAGGTCGCGCAACTGGCGGAAGTCGTCGTTGAGCCCCACCCAACGCCCGGGCTCACGATGAGCGCGGCGAAGGGTGCCGGTGAGGGTGATTTCTCGCGCGGCAGCCTTCGCCTCAGCATCGACAGCGGTGATGTGTTCGGCGGTAATGCTCAAGGACTCGCCTTGAGCAATAACACTTTGGGCGTGGCCCATGAGAGTCACGCCCAAAGCTATGGTTGTCAGAATTTCACGCATTATAGAGCGTTTCAAAAAGGGATGCAGAAGAGGGGGAGATTACTTCACAGCCGTGCTGTCGGCAGGAGCGGTGAGGGCTGCGGGATCGTAGGGAGAGTCGGGCAGGAAGCTGAGGCACTCTACACCTGCGAAGGCGTTGAAGTACCAAAGTACGCCGAGGATGACGAGGAGCGCGATGAGGTAACCGATGCACTTCTTCCAGAGGGGAGTACCCTTATCAGCGAAGGGATCGGCGTTGCGCATCTTGGCGCTGAAGGGGAACTTGGCCTGCTCGGTCATGGCGTTGCCGAAGGCGATGCTGATCATGGCAGCGGCGTTGACGGCCCAGCCGTTGGCGTTGAGCACGGGAGCGAGGTTGCGCTTGCGAAGCTTCGTCCAGGCGAGGAACATGGAGGGACCGCTGATGAGGAGGAAGATGGCGAGGATGCTGAGGATCATCTGCCACCAGGCGAGGCCGGCGAAGACACCGATGACGGTGGCGAGGAAGCTGCCGATGAAGCCTACGGCCATACCGATGGCGGCGAAGATACCAGCAAACTTGGCTACGTCGAAGGCCTTGCCTGCTGCCTTGGCAGCTTCCTTGTATTCGGTGGGCTGCTGAGCGGGCGCTGCGGCTACGGCAGAGGCTGCGCTGTCGGTCTTGGCGTCGATGCTGGCGGTGGCGTTGCTGATGACGCTCTCCTCCTTGCTCTGGGCCATCTTGCGAATCTTCTCTTCGACGAAGGCGGCCATCTTCTTGTAGGGGCTCCAAGCGGCCTGCTTGATGCTGATGGGGTTGTCCATGACGTTGGTCACGCGAGCATCCCAATCGTTGCCCTGGCGGTCGTAGAAGATGCAGTTCTTGCCTACGGCAATGTTCGACACGTCGCCCACGGTGACGGCGGCCACGATGTCCATCTCCTGACCGAGCACCTTGTTGGTGCAGTGGCAGAATACGAGGAAGAGGTTGGAGGCCGCAGCCTGAGCGGCCATGGCGCCGGCATCGTTGACGCGGATGCAGAGGTCGCAGGCGCGCTGGTCGATGTAGAGCGTACCAGCCTGGAAGATAGCCTTGACGGCGGGGTTGTAGAAGTCGGAGAGGGTGACGAAGTTCTTCAGCAGAGTGAAGAAGTCGCGGGTGAGGTGGAGGAGCTTGTCGACAGCCTGGATGTTGGCGGTCTCCTCGTCGAGTTCGATGTCGCTCTCGGCCACTTCGAGGCTGGCCTTGTAGTCGGCGAAGGCGGCGAGCTTGGCACCAACCTCGTTCCATGCAGCTTCGGTCACAGCCTCGGTGAAGAGGGTCTTCACGACGGCCCACTGAGCAGCCCATGCGGGGTTGGGGGTAGCGTCGAGGGCGATGACGTCGGTGCCGTCGATGCGGAAGAGGGGATAGGCGGCGATGTCGGCCGTCTTCTCGGTCAGATTGGCGGCGCTGATGCCCTGCACGAGTTCTTCCTGGACGTCGAGGACAGCGGCCTTGTCGGCAAACTGTGCGAGACGGCTGCGGAGGAAGAAGTCCTTGACCTTGGCGTTGATGGCTGCGTAAGCCTCAGCTACAGCGTCGGTCTGATCGGCATAGGGAGCCACAACCTCAGCCTGTGCGGCGCGCTCGGCCTTGAGGGCTTCGAGCTTCTTGGCCATCACGGCGTCGAGGCAGCTGCTGCTGTCGGCGAGGCTGATTTCGCTGGCGTCGGCCTTGCCCACACCCTCAAGCACCTTCTTGGCGGCTTCGAGGAGCTTGGCAGCGTCTTCGCACTCGGTGTTGAGGGCTGCGAGGGGCACGGTGTCGGTGCTCTTGGTGAGGAGGCCCGGATCCTTGAGCACGCTGCAAAGCCACTTTGCGGTGGCCACGACTTCGGTGACGTGGACGAAGCCGTCCTTATTGGTATCGATGTAGTCGAGTGACTTCTCGTCGATCTCCAGACCCTTGACGGGGCAAGAGAGGACGGTCCACATCTTCTCGTTGAGTTCGTCGAGATGGGCGATGTCTTCGCCAGTAGCAATCTGTACGCGGGGCACGCCGCCCACGTAGGTAAAATTCCAGTTGTAGGACATAAGTATTTTTAAGGTTTATAAGATTTGCTTGTGATTGTCGCCTTACTTCATGATCTTGACCACGCGGCCGTCAGCCATACGGACAATGTTGACGCCGCTGGTGGGAGCAGAGAGGCGCTTGCCATCGAGGCTGTAGAAAGCGGGGGCGGATGCAGAGGCATCGGTGGTGACGCTCTGGATGCCGGCAAGGGCTTCGTCGTAGCGCACGATGTGTGCCTTATTGCAGTTGACCACCTTCTTCTGGGTCTTGTCGTAGAGGATGGCGATGATGTTGAGGCGCTCGTGGTCCTGAGCCAGGTTCTCACGGCTGTAGCCAATCATGGTGGTGATGTCGAATTCGTAGTCGTGGCCGAAGACGTCTTCTTCGTGCACAGTGGAAGGAATGACGCCGGAGATGGTGGCGCCGCCTATGCCCGACTGTGCAATGACTACGTCGTCGTAGACGAGGAACATGTACTCAGGGCCGTTGGTGAACATGTCCATCTCGGGGCCATACTCGCCGGGGTTGGAGTTGGGGAAATAGCTGTGCTGCTGCCAGAGAGGAGAGGTGCCGTGGAGGCCGTCGGCGGTGACGAGATAAGCCACGCCGTAGTTGGCATTGGCCACTTCCTCGGCAAACTCGTAGTCGGTGTGCACGCTGATGATGCGCTCGTCCTCAGAACGGTAGGCGCTCACGTGGACATTGGCAGGCGTCTCCTCCTGGCAAGCGTCGAGCCACGTCTTTTCGATACCCATATCGCGCGAGGTGTCGCCGCGGTAAGCGTCGGTGTCGTGGCAACGGTCGAGATTGGCTGCGGGGAGACCTTCGACCTTGACGGGATAGGTGTTGCTGATGGTCATGGCGTCGGTGCCGTTGTGGTAGGATGCGCCGACAAACATGCCGGGATAGCGCTCGTTGAGGAGCAGGAGGCCTACGTAGCCACGGGGGCAGAAGCCACACCAGATGCCAGTGAACTCTTCAAGGAGGGGGCGCTTCACGGTGACGATCTTGAGGCAACGGAGCTGTTGTGTAGCGGAGGCGGCGAGGTCGGCATTGGGTTCGCCGTTGACGCGAGTGATGGTCAGACGACCTTCCATGTCACCAAGTTCCTCCTGAGCGGGAGTCTTGACCTCAACCTCCACGCGGTCGCCGAGGAAGTCGGCAGTAAGGGGCAGGGAGAGATCGATGTGGCCCTCTGTGGTGGAGGAGCCGATGGTGTACTCATAGTCGAAGTTCTGGACGGGCTGGGTGCCGTGGTTGGCCACGGTAACCTTGATGGCCGAGTCGCTGCCGCGGCGGATGCGCTGACTGTCGAGATAGTTGATGCCGAGGGCATGGCCCTGGTCGAAGGTGCCATCGAGGATGACCTCAAGAGGCAGCGTACGGCTGAGCGACACGCCCATCTCCTCCCACTTGCGGAAGCTGCGGTTGGTGCCGAGATAGAGAGCGTCGCGCTTGCTACCGAGCTGCACCATGATGGGATAGCTGTCGCCCTTGGTCTCGAGTTTGCTCACTGCGAAGGCAAAACCAACGTAGACAGGCTCGGAGGTGAGGGTGTAGGGTTCGGCAAAGCTGACCTCGACCCATCCGCCGTTTTCGGCGGTAAAGTCTACGGAGCAGATATCGGGCACGGCCTTGCCGCTGGTCAGTTTGAGGGCGCTGGTGATAAAGGCTTTGCAGTCGGTGAGGTGGGCAGCATCGGGATTGAAGGGGATGCGCACGCCGGTAACCTTGGCGCCCACAAGTCCGGCGTCTGCCAGACGGACGGCAAAGTTGTAGGTCTCGGTCTTGGCCGTACCCCACGCCACGAGGTTGCTGTAGTCGTGAACGTAGCCGAAGGTGGTGCGCTGAGCCATGGCGCCCAGAGTGGCCAGCATCATGATGATGAAGGCGGATATGCGGTGCTTCATGCTTGCTGATGTTTAGAGGGGCACGACGCGCCTAACATGAGTAACGTAGACGCGTCGTGCGAAGTGAATGTAATGTGGTTTATCGGATGACCTTCACGCTGTGGCCGTCTGCACCCTTGCGGATGCTGAGACCCTGCTGCTGGGCACCGATGCGGCGGCCCTGGAGGTCGTAGGATGCAGCTGCAGAGTTGGTGGGAGCAAGCACGGTGTCGAGGCCGTCAACCTTGTAGCCGAGCCAAACGATGTCGCTCGTAGAACGCGTGTCGCCACCGTAGTAGATGGTCTGCACGCCGTAGTCATCGAAGCCGATCTGATAGATGTAGACAATCTTGCCGCCGGGATAGATTTCGGTGTAGCCCTGACGAGCATAGCAGTAGAAGCTGTAGGGAACCTCAACGAGTTCGTCGATGCCGTCGATGGAGAGGCTGTAGTACTCATCGGGATAGAACGCGAAGGGTTCGGGTTCACCTTCCACCTTCACCCAAACGATGTACTTCACGAGGTCGGGGCTGAGGACTTCACCCTCGGTGCTGAGGAGCTTGATGTCGAAGTAGATGGAGTTGTAGCCAAACTCGGAATAGGTATCCTTGAAGTCGAGGATTTCGGGGTTAACGGGAGTTGCGGGCTCGTTGTTGAAGTAGGCGAAGCGGGGGTTGTCCATGTAGCTCCAATAGTAGATGATCTCGGTGGTGCGGCCAGCGTTCTGGAACATGCTGACGCCGTCGGCAGACTCGAGGATGCGGGCTTCGCGGTTGAGCTGCATCTTACAGTTGGGCATGCGGACGAACTTTTCGTTCTCGTGGGTACACATACCGAGGTAGAGGCTGTAGCCCATGTATTCGCCGAGGAACTGGTCAGCGGCGAAGGTGACAACGTCGTCGGCACCGATGGTACCTACAACGGCGTGGTCAGACATGGCGGGGTGGATACCGGCCACGTAGACGAGGTTGTTCTCGTAGTCGGTGGCAACGGTGACGAGACGGTTGGTGACGGCGCCCTTGTTGCTGTAGGAGAACATCCAGCTCTCCTGGGTCAGGTTTTCGGGAATGGCGAGGGGCTCATCCTCGAAGGGGAGGTAGACGCTCTCGAAGTCGCCGAAGCCGAGCCACTCGTAGTTGTTGGTGTAGACAAGGCCGAGCATGGCGCTGCAGTTGTCGGTTCCGTCGAGGGTGATGCTGCCGTCTTCCTGCATGGTGTAGTACATGTCTTCGGTTTCGCCGTCGACGATGACGGTGCCGCCGGTCACACCGAGGTGGCAGAGCATGTAGCCGAATCCCATGTAGTCGTCGTACTGGAGAACCTGGAACATAGGCACGCGGAGCTGGTCGCCCTCGATGTAGGCCTTGGCCCAAGTCTTGTTGCTCAAACCAGAAACGGGATCCTGAAGGTAGGCCATGCCGTTATCGTAGTCGAAGACAATGTTGATGATCTTACCGTCCTGATCCTCACGGCCGCGGTTGCCGTAGAAGTCCTCGACGTAGCTCTGTCCGTAACGCTTGTAGCGACGGAGTTCGCCTTCGGGCTGGTCGTAGATGATGTCGTAGTCAGGGTCGATCTTTGCAGGTGCATTGAGAGCGCTGGTGGCCGAAGCGTCGGCGTGGCGGCTCATCATCTGCTCGGGAGTGGCAAGTTCGTTGACGGGGCTCTGTGCAGAAGCGCAGATGGCCATCACTGCCATGACAAGAAGGAGTAAAGTTTTCTTCATAAAGTCAGTGGTTTAGTTGATTTTTTATGTGTGAATATTTTGAATTTTTCGGTTTGTCCGTTGCTGCGCGAAGGCGGTCGTGAGGCTGACGGGTGACTATCGCGGGTAATTTATTTGGCAAAAGTACAAAAAAATGTGAAAACGGCAATAAAAAGCGGACAAAAGTAACGAAAAAAAAAGCACATTACCACTTTTGAGCAGATTCTCAGGCAGTTTGCGCTATTGGCTTGGCAAATCGGGTGCCACGGAGTGGAGGTAGGTTCTTGTTGCATATTTTCTGTATAAAACGAGGTGCTAAAAGGAAAATATTGCCTCGCGAAAGCGTCGTGAGTGGCCTCAGAAGTCAGCACTACATCCTTCGCTGTTGCATACAGGCACTCACGAGGGGGGTTGTTTTGCATAAATATCGGCATTTTTCGACCGATTGCAATGGAATTGGGCGGAAATATGCAAAAATCGGCCGTTTGCAGCCCGCACAGAGGCGATTTTCGGGCAAATCGGCGTGGCGAAAACGAAAAATATCTCCGCGGTAGTTCGAACGCTCTCAAAGATATTTTCGACTATCGCGGAGATATTTTGAAATGCCCCCAAAGCAGGGCAAAAAAGGGTCGGGACACGAGGCAACAAAGCGCCTGATAGAGTCGCGGCCGCATAGCAATATAATTCGCCACAAAAACTGCATACGAGGGGCGGCAGCGGCAGGTTACTTTTCGACGCGTACCATTGTCCTTTCGTGGCAGGGCGACTACTTCTCGAGGAGGAAGAGGTACTCCTTGTGGTCGTCGTCGGCATTGAGCCATTGGCGGGTCCACTGCATGCGCGACATGACGTGGTGGGCGTGGTCGAGCGAGAGCGTCTGGCGCAGACGGCCGTGGGCGTGGAGGATGCTGAGGAGTTCGTCGCGAGTGGCGCGACCGCTGCTGCTGTAGCTCAATAAAATATATTGCGCGGGGGTCTGCGCGATGAGACGGTCGATGGCATCCATCGCGATGTGGTGGCCGTCGGAGGCGGTGTGGTAGTCCTCGAAGACGGAGGCCGACACCTGGTCGCGGCTGTCCTCGCGGCGTCCGGCACGGCCGAAGACGGCGGGATGGTCGTTGAGCACGACGGAGGTCCAGAAATGATAGTACGAGGCGTAGCGCACACGGCTTGGGGGCATCTTCGTGTTGTTGCTGCCATAGGGCGGATCGTAGTAGGCCAGAAGCCCGGCGCCGTCTCTCAAGGGCTCTCCCCCTAACGGGGGGAGATGGAGGGGGGCCAGCAGGTCGAAAATGTCGCCGCGTGTGACCGTGGATTCGGGAAATCGGGGGTTGTAGCACAGACGCGGCAGACAGAGCTGCAGATCGCCGAAGCTGCGTTTCGACCATTGCTTGAGGTAGCTCGAAAAGTGGCCGAGGGTATTGTCTACGCGGTCGAGGGCGAGCATAAGACTGGTGAGGAGCACACACTCCGTGGTGCGGTCTATCTCGCCGCTTGCACGCCATGCCGCAATCTCCTCACGCACAGCGTCAAGGCGCAACAGATTCTTGCGTTGGAAGGGACGTTTAGCCATTGCTTCGGGCGCCTCTGCCTCGCTCGTGAGCCCCCCTCCGGGGGGTACTGGGGGGTCATACGTCTCCGTGAACCATCCCTCGCGGCCTTCGAGGGCGTTGAGGCGATCGATGAGGCTCTGGTAGTACGCCGCGGAGCGGTCGGCCTGCAGGTAGCAGCGCGCAAAGACCTCGCTCCAGGCGCTGATGTCGTTGCTCACCACGCGGAAACGGCCCGTCTGGTAGAGGGCTTGGCTCACGCGGGTGCTGCCGCTGAAGCCGTCGAGCACGGTGTCGACGTCGCGCAGGCCACACACCATGGGGATGATGTGCGGCAGGAGTTTGAGCTTCGATCCGGCGTACTTCACGTCTTCCGTGGCGGGCACGAGGATGGGGGCAGATTGCTGTGACTTGGAGGCTTTCATGATTATCGACGTGCAAAATTAGTTATTTTTTCGGAAAAAGTACACGCGTATGCCCGTTTTTTTGTAATTTTGCACGCAAAATCACCTTATAAAGTATGAAACGCACTACCCTACTCTCTCTTCTTTTTGCCAGCAGCCTTGCCGCACTGGCACAACGCACGGAGCAGACGCTCACCACGGGATGGACCTTCACACGAGGCGACGTGGCGGGTGCTGAGGCTCCGGGCTTCGATGATTCGCGTTGGCAGCGTGTCAACGTGCCCCACGATTGGGCCATCTTCGGCCCCTTCGACCGCGCCAACGACCTGCAGGTGGTGGCTGTGACGCAGAATGGCGAAACGGAGGCCACCGAACACACCGGACGCACGGGCGGTCTGCCCTACACGGGTGTGGGCTGGTATAGGTGTAAGTTTAGAGTTAATAGTGAAGAGTTAAAAGTTAATAGTGCAGGGGCTCATGCTGGCCGCCGCGCTATCCTCGTCTTCGACGGCGCCATGAGCCAGGCGAAAGTCTTCGTCAACGGCAAGGAGGCCATCTTCTGGCCCTTCGGCTACAACACCTTCTACTGCGACGTCACGGACCTCTGCACCGCCGAGGGCGAACAGCAGTTGGCCGTGCGCCTGGAGAATGTGGAACAGAGCAGTCGCTGGTATAGCGGCGCCGGACTTTTCCGCAACGTCCACCTCATCACGACGGAGGCCATCCACGTGCCCGTTTGGGGTACGCAGGTGACGACGGAAGTGCATCAAGGCGCAGCTTCTATCACCCTCAAGACGCAGGTGGAGGGTTGCGCCGAAACGGAACCTCTCACGCTCTACACGGAGATTATCGACGAGCAGGGCAAGGTCGTTACCGCAAAGGAGTTCAAGGGCTTCGCCGCCCACGGTCTGCCGCTGCAGCAGAATTTCACCGTCGACGCGCCGCTCCTCTGGAGCCCCGAGACGCCGCACCTTTACAAGGCTGTGACGCGCGTCTATGCCGCTGGACGTCTGCAGGATACCTACACCACGCGCTTCGGCATCCGCACACTGGAGTACATCGCCGACAAGGGCTTCTTCCTCAACGGCGAGCGCCGCAAGTTCCAGGGTGTGTGCAATCACCACGACCTGGGTCCTCTCGGCGCAGCCATCAACAAGAGTGCCCTGCGCCATCAACTCGAGCTGCTGAAGGATATGGGCTGCGACGCCATCCGCACCTCGCACAATATGCCGGCTCCGGAGCTTGTCGAACTCTGCGACGAAATGGGTTTCATGATGATGCTCGAGCCTTTCGACGAATGGGAGATTGCCAAGTGCGAAGGCGGCTATCACCGCTGGTTCTTTGAGCCGAGCAGCGTGCCTGCCGTCAGCCCCGCTGCCGCAGCCAGCGCCATGGCTACGGCCTCACCTCTTACCTCTTCCCCCTCACCTCTTACCTCCTTCATGCCGTGGGCCGAGGCTGACCTCGTGAATATGCTGCGCCACTACCGCAACAACCCGAGCGTCGTGATGTGGAGCATCGGCAACGAGGTGCCCACGCAGGGCAGCCCTGAGGGCTATAAAGTGGCGTCGTGGATGCGCGATATTTGCCACCGCGAAGACCCCACGCGCCCCGTGACGAGCGGTATGGACCAGGTGGACAACGCCCTCGACAAGGGCTTCGCCGCTGTGCTCGACATCCCAGGTTTCAACTATCGCGCCAATCGCTACGAGGAGGCTTACCGCCGTCTGCCGCAGGGCCTCGTGCTCGGCAGCGAAACGGCTTCGACCGTCAGCAGTCGCGGTGTCTACAAGTTCCCCGCAGAACTCCACGCCGGCGCCATGTACGACGACCATCAATCTTCAAGCTACGACCTCGAAAGCTGCTGGTGGAGCAACATTCCCGATGTGGACTTTGCCAACGCTGACGATTACGATTGGACGCTCGGCCAGTTTGTGTGGACGGGCTTCGACTATCTCGGCGAACCTTCGCCTTACGATACGGATGCGTGGCCTTCGCACTCGAGCCTCTTCGGCATCATCGACCTCGCCTCTATTCCCAAGGACCGCTACTGGCTGTACCGCTCGGTATGGAACAAGACGGACCACACGCTGCACGTGCTGCCGCACTGGACGTGGCCGGGCCGCGAGGGTGAGGTGACGCCCGTCTACGTCTACACCGACGCACCGGCTGCAGAACTCTTCGTCAACGGCAAGAGCCAGGGCATCCAGCGCAAGAAGAGCCGCGAGGAGGCTACCGCTAATCCCGACGCTCTCCGCGGTCTCACGGAACGCTACCGCCTGATGTGGCCCGACGTCATCTACGAGCCGGGCGAAATCACCGTCAACGCGCTCTACGACGATGCCGCAGAAAACTTCTCGACGACTGTCCGCACCGCGGGCAAGCCGCACCACATCGAGGTGCTCGGACAGGACGGCCACGGCCTGAAGGCTGACGGCGAAGACCTCTACTATCTCAACGTGCGCGTGGTGGATAAGGACGGCAATCTCTGCCCCGACGCCGCGCCGCTCATCAAGTTCGACGTCAAGGGCAACGGCTCCTTCCGCGCTGCCGCCAACGGCGACGCCACGAACCTTGAACTCTTCCACCTGCCGCAGCACCACGCCTTCCACGGCCAGCTTACGGCCATCGTGCAGGCAGGCAGCGAAATTGCGGCTCCCGGCAAATATACGAACGTCACGCTCACGGCTTCGGCCAAGGGCCTGAAGAGCGGAAGCGCCACCATCGCCGTGGGGCAGGAACGCTCTGCGGGCTTTATCAAAGGCGCCGACATCGGTTGGAAGACGGAGATGGAGAGCAAGGGCGAGGTGGTACGCGACGCTGAAGGCAATCCCACGGAGATGACGCAGCTGATGAAGGACTACGGCTGCGGCGCTATCCGTTGCCGCGTGTGGCTCGATCCCTCAAAGCACGGCGGTTGGTGCAACAAGGAGGATGTGCTGCAGAAGTGCCTCCGCGCCAAAGAACTCGGCATGGATGTCATGATCGACTTCCACTACAGCGACTGGTGGTGCGATCCCGCCAAGCAGCCCGTGCCCCGCGCTTGGAGCGGCCACAACCTCGACCAGCTGAAGGAGGACCTCCGCGCCCATACCGTCGATGTGCTCACCACGCTCAAGGCTCACGGCATCACGCCGAAATGGGTGCAGGTGGGCAACGAGACGACGTACGGTTTCCTCTGGAGCGTAAAGGAGGATCCCGCAACAGGTTGGCCGGCTCCCGAAGTGAATCCTGCGACGGGTTCGGGTCAGCCTCTCAACGTCATCACGGAGGCCATCGCCCGCATTGACCGCCCCGGCAAGCAGACGGCTTACTACGCTCCCGGCGTGACCTCGGGCGTGAAGGACGCTGCAGGCAACTTCGTCAGCGGTGCTCTCGCGTACGCGCAATTATTTAAGGAGGGCTACGACGCTGTGAAGAGCGTTTGTCCCGAGGCACAGGTCATCGTGCATCTTGACGACGGCTTCGATCAGGAACTCTTCGACTGGAACCTGCAGACGCTGCGCGACGGCGGCGCGAAGTGGGACATCATCGGCATGAGCCTCTACACTTATTGGGCCATCAACGAGGGCAAGCGCACGAACGCCGAGGCTATCGTCGACGAGTGTATGGCCAACATCCGCCACCTTTACGACCGCTTTGGCACCCCCTCCATGCTCGTCGAGGTGGGTATGGACGCCATGAATCCCGATGCGGGCAGCGCCATTCTCGAGAAGATCCTCCACGATGCGCAGCACGCCACCGACGGCCACTGCCTCGGCGCCTTCTACTGGGAACCCGCTTGCCGCCCATCGCAGTATCGCCTCGGCGCCTTCGACGAAGCAGGACGCCCCACAAAGATTATGGAAACTTTCAAAAACTACTAACCCCATGAAACGCATTATACTTTCGACTCTCTTTCTCGCCGCCCTACCCTTCTCCGTGCTGGCGCAGGGATTTGCGCGCGGCGCCGACATCTCGTGGTACACGGAGATGGAGAAGGATGGCAAACATTTCTACAACACCGCTGGGCAACAGACGGAAATCAACGCGCTGATGAAGGAGTGCGGCATGAACGCCATCCGCCTCCGCGTGTGGGTGGATCCCGTCTTCGGCGGTCAGGGCTCTTGCCCCTTTGCCAGCGGCTGGTGCGGCACGGACGACACGGTGCAGAAGGCGCTCGCCGCCAAAGCACAGGGCATGGACGTGCTCATCGACTTCCACTACTCTGACTTCTTCGCCGACCCCTCGCGACAGGCCATCCCCACGGCTTGGCAGGGCTCTACGCTCGACGAGCTGGCGCAGCACGTGGCTGACCACACGACGGCTGTGCTCACGGCGCTGAAAGAGGCCGGCGTAACACCGAAGTGGGTGCAGCTGGGCAACGAGACGCGCAACGGCATGCTCTACTCGAAGTACAACGCCTCGAAGAAGGACTGGGAAAACGCCGGCGGCGCCACGGGAAGCACGAACGCCAACTATGGCGGCGGATGGGCAAACTACGCCAAACTCTCCAACGCGGGATACGACGCTGCGAAGGCGGTCTTCCCCGATGTCGTCTGCATGAGTCATCTGGACACGCGCGGCAGCGACGAGGACCTCTCGTGGTGGTTCACGGCTTTCAAGAATGCGGGCGGCAAGCTCGACATGGTGGGCCTCAGCCACTACCCCATGTACTGGAACAACGGCGGCGAAGCGACTGCCACAACGACCGGCAAGAGCCGTAACGAAGGGCTGATGAAGGTCATCGTCAACACGTTCAAGACGGTGCAGGTGCCGGTGATGATCGTGGAGACAGGCGTCTACTGCGAGTACGTCAACGGCGGCAAGGAGGTGATGCAGGATCTCTTCGACAAATGTCGCGCGCGTAATTATATAAAAGGTGTGTTCTACTGGGAACCCGAGCAATACAATTGGTGGAAGCCTGCCGTCTACAACACCATCGGCTGGAACAACTACAACATGTGTGGCTTCCTGAACAACGGTCGCCCCGCTGCCATCCTCGATCCTTGGCAGCCCACCGACGCAGAGCGTGAGCAGGAGGCGGGCATCAGTACCGTTCGTCCCGACGCTCCTACCTCCACAGCATACGACCTTCTGGGCCGCCGTCTCGCACAGCCTACTCACGGCGTAAGCATCAAGGACGGTCGCAAGGTACTGCGCTAACCGCACAGAAGCGGAAGCGCTTGTAGCACA
>JAUNIC010000040.1 GCA_030523615.1 Bacteroidales bacterium | reverse complement strand
TACATTAAAAAGACTGGCGACTCTGCTGCTGGATACACCTTCGATGTTGTTTGGAAGAATGACGTAGCGCCTTCCGGTACGCTAAGCACAAACTACCAGTGGTATCACTCCGACCAGAAAACCCCATTCGCTGGCCAGACCGGCACATCACTCTCTCTAAGCCAGAGCGAGCTGGATGCTGCTGGCGGCTACATTTGGTGTGCTGTCACTGTTAAGGAAATGGGCACTACCGCCTATAAATGGATGTTGGTGGCCGGCGACCTGAACGTGGTTTATGTCAATGGTAAAGGCTATACGGGAAATAACGCCGGAGTCGGCAATGACACCAACAACGGCAGAACGCCTCAAACTCCTGTCAAGACCATCGACCAAGCCAACAGCCTGCTCGATGGCGGACCATGGGATAAGAACATCATCGTTGTTATGGGAGAACTTACTTCCGGCACTGGTGATGCTAACGCATTCAAGAGTAGAGGAGCGAACCCCGCCACGCTCACGGGCAAGTGGGATGGCGTAGATTATGAAGGTATCATCAATCTGGTTAATGGTAACGAAAATAAGGCCAATCCTGGTGATGGACCTGGCAAAGATGGATTGCATAATTATGTGAGTGCTGATACAAAGTTTGAAAATCTTGTATTTCGTGCCGCAGGCTCTCCAAGCAACTGCTTCTTGGATTGTCATGGCCACGATGTGTGGTTTGGCAAAGGTCTGAGGATGCGCGGGTTCGCAAACTTGTCGGACAATCACGGCAACCTAGCCGAAGACCAACAAACTATTCCTGAGTTCTCTGTTCTTCTTACGGCTTCAAACCTTGCTCAGCCTGGTGAGGCTTATTGGACACGTACAAAACCGCAGACACTGACCATCGAATCAGGTCACTATGGCCGAATACTGGGTGGACGCTTTATAGCAAACTTCTTTGACGGAGGCTCAATCAGCGGTAATACAGCTCACTCTATTTTGGGCACTGCTCAGCACCCAGCTTGGGCCGTCATCAACATCGACATTGACAAAGACAACGACATGAAGTCTGCAGATGGTGGAACTACTTACACCTGCGATGTTAACTGTGTTGTTGGTGGACTGACGGACGGAATCATCTACGGTGACTACGAGATTAATGTGCGAGGTGGAAATGTTCGCTATATCGTAGGTGCTAATCAGGGCAACGGTGTGAGAAGTGGCAGCAAAACCTTTACTCCTGCGGGAAGCACGAAGAATGCCAACTTCGGCCAATGGCCTAATTCCTCGTTCTTCGGCCGATCCATCATCAATGTGGAGCAAAACGAGGACTCAAAGCCTATCATCATCAACAACCTTTATGCTGGTGGTCTTGGCCGTTATGCTGATAAAACAGATGCTACGGTTGACATGTATGTCTATGGTAAGACCGAGGTAAACATCAAAAGCGGTACAATCTTGGGCAATGTATATGGCGGTGGTGCCGGTGGTGTGCTTGGCCAGAATCCGTGGGATCCTCGCGTGCCCTACGCAACAACGGATGCTGACAATGCCGCGAATGCCATCATCAATGGCGTGCAGTATGGCACTTGGGGATCAAAGAAGGCAGGAGATCCTCTTGCCGATGTCATTTTGCACAAGAGAGACGCCTACGGCAACTTCACCTCTGAGACAGAAAAATTGAATCTTGCCAATTCCTCCACTACCGTCAACATCAGTGGTGGCACCATTGGTGGCAGCGTGTATGGTGGTGGTGATGGCTTTGTATCAAATATGCCTGTGGACAAGAAAATCACCATGCAGGGCGTAGGTTCTGTGTTTGGTACCTCAAACATCAATATCACAGGAGGTACGATTACCGGTTCTGTATATGGTGGTAGTAAAGGCAGTGACAAATACTACAATATGACCAACGTATACGGCCAAACCATCAACCACATCGCTGAGATGAATGGCACGGTGAATATCAACATCATCGGTGCCGCGACGTATATCGGCGGCAATATCTATGGTGCAGGCCAAGGCATCGCTTCTACTGCAACGCAGGAATACATCGACATTGCCACTGCCGGCAATGCAGGGCTTGGCGAAGAGTACAAGACCGACATCAACATCCTCATCGACCTGCCAGACAGTAATCCTTTCGATGGCAACATCTATGGTGGTGGTCAGATGGGAGCTGTGGATGGCACAACTAATGTTGTCATCAAGAGCGGCATCATCAATGGCAACGTCTTCGGCGGCGGAAAGGGTGAGAATGGCCATCCCAACAAGGCTAAGGTGACGGGCAATGCCACCGTCATTGTGGATGGCGAATGGCCGGAACCAACTCCTGAGCCGTAAAAATAAAGAGCACGAGCATTGACGTGAAGATTCACGGTAGTTCGTGTAAAAATAAGAGAACCTAAATGGCAGCAGCAACCATACAACCCTGGCGCATCGTGGCAGCAGAGATCATTGCTGCCACAAAGGCGGACCCGGACTCGCTTCGTAGCATCTACGAGGACCGTGAGTTCCGACCTGCCCGCAATGCGTCGGTATGGGCACAGCTCGCTGCACGACTGGCTCAGGAGCGCAAGGCCTACCGCGAAGCTGTGGCTGGCGGCTACCTGAAAGAGGTGCAACATTCCATGCTTCGCCGCTGCTTCGCCCACGACTACTACAAACCCGGCAGCTACATGATCACGATGGTGGTGCCGGAGCGTGGTTCGAACCCGTTCGGAACGGTGAAGGGCGACATCCGCGTGGGCCGTAAGGGCATGACGATTGACTCCGATGAGGTGTGGCGCTATGCTGCCCTCGGCAGTAGCGAAGGGCCGCTGCGACTGGAACTGACGCCGCTGGGCGCCGCCGTGCTCGGCGCCCTCGATGGCATCACCACCAATTACCCAATGGTGGAGGTGCGCAAGGCACAGCTCATGCCCGACCACCTGCACATGATCCTGGTGGTGCACGCACCTATCGTGAGCAGCAAAGGGAAGGCCCGCCACCTGGGGCACGTAATTGCCGGCTTCAAGACTGGCTGCAACAAGGCCCGCCGACTGCTTGTTGCGCAGCACAACTGCGCAACACCGGGCGTGCAGGGCGCAACACCGGGCATGCAGGGCGCAACACCGACTCAACTCGGCGTCGCTCCGTTTGTTAGTGCAGAGGAGTTGTGCTCCTCTGAGTATAAAGGTGGCGCTACCACTCCTGATGAGGCCTTTGTGCCTCTCTGGGCAGAGGGCTACACGGACACAATCATATTTAGCAACAAGCAAATGGACACTGAGGAGGCTTACCTCGACGACAATATCTACCGTCTGCGCATGAAACAACTGCACCGCGACTTGCTGCGGAGGGTGCAGCACATACGCATCAATGGGCACGACTTCGCAGCGCTGGGCAACATCCACTTGCTGCGACGTGCGCAGAAGGTACAGGTGCAGTTCCATCACTGGGAGGCGGATGTGCCGGCAGGGGTCCTGCCTTGTGACCGCAGTTGGGGGTGCAGACACTTTTATTCCTTGGCACAACCAAGGAACACCGCTGCTTCAGGACTGTTGATGACCTTCACGATTGGCGAGCCGATTGTAGGGCCCACGGAGGCGGAGGCGCACACTGTGCAGTTGCTGGAGAGTGGCGATGGCGGGGCTGTCTTCGCGAGCCCATTCATCAGCGAGACGGAGAAAGCGCTGCGCGATGCCGCCCTGACGATGGGCATCCCCTACATCCGCCTCACCCGAGAGGGTTTCCGCGACCTCTACACGCCTTCGCGGAGTGAGTTTGAGGCTTGCTGCCACGGCAACTTGCTGCTCTTGGCTCCCTGGGAGGACCGGCGACGCACGGCAACCATCACGCGCCGTGAGTGCATGGAACTGAACAACCTCGCAGCGATGATTGCAGCTGACGACCTGGAACTGACATGGGTCAGAAACGACAATGACAATAACAACGAAACGATTATGCCTCGTGACGATGAATAGAACACATTATATATACATAATAGCGCTGCTGTTCCTCCTCGGAGCCGCTGCACCGCTCCATGCCCAAACTATCAAGGGAAACATCTATGGCGGCGGTGAGCTGGCAACGGTGGATGGCAATACCAGGGTGCAGATAAATAATGGCACTATTGGCGATGGATCTGCCTTTGACGGCGATGTCTTCGGTGGTGGCCTTGGTGCTACGGCTATCGTTACCGGCAATCCTGTGGTCAACATCTCTGGTGGAACCATTGGCAACAACGTCTTTGGTGGCGGTAGTCTGGCAGAGACAGTGGGTGATCCTACCGTCAATGTCAGTGGTGGTACCGTGGCAAAGGATGTCTATGGTGGCGGTGCGCTGGCAGATGTAACAGGAAATACTAGCGTAATACTTACAGGCGGTAGTGTAGGCGATGCATACGGTGGCGGTCTCGGCTCGGCAGAAGTTGCTGCCAAGGTTGTTAACTCTTCTGTATTGGTAAAGGAAGACGCTAACGTAAACAATGTATTCGGATGCAACAACACCAATGGTACACCTACAGGAACTGTAAACGTAGAAATTGCGGGTGGTACTGTTAATGAGAATGCATTTGGTGGTGGCCACCTTGCTAATGCAACGGCAAATCCTGTTGTTACCGTCAGTGGTGGTACCGTCACCCACGACGTGTATGGTGGTGGCGCGCTGGCCGATGTCACTGGCAATACAACTGTCAACCTGACTGGTGGCGCTGTAGGCGGTGCTTACGGCGGTGCGCTGGGCTCTGCTGAGGTGGCTGCAAAAGTAAATGGTGATACCTATGTGCATCTTGATGGAAGCAAGGTCACAGAGACGGGCGTCTTTGGCGCAAACAATCTGAATGGTACGCCTACCGGACATGTGAAAGTGCATGTGACAAGCACAACGCCCCGCGATGGACAAGGCACTGAGGAATACGACGTTCCTGCCGTCTATGGCGGTGGTAACCTTTCCGCTTACGAGCCCTCGGATGCCAAGGACTTTGCCGAGGTCCTCATCGAGAATTGCGACAACTCCATCGAATACGTCTATGGCGGTGGCAACGCCGCTCCTGTGCCCGCTACGAGTGTAACGATCTTTGGTGCAAACGCCATCAATCATGCTTTTGCCGGTGGTAACGGTGCTGGTGCCAACAACCCGGGAGCCGATGTAGGTTACTTGGGCTACTATAGCAATGGCCATGCTACGGAGTATGGTACTGGTAAGGCTTCGATAACGGTCTATGGCGGTACGGTCAATAATGTCTATGGTGGCAGCAACACACTCGGTTATATCCGTGGCGGCACGTCGGTGAGTGTGGAGAATGGCGTTGGTGACTGCCCGCTCGTGGTGGGCAACGTGTTCGGTGGCGGCAACGAGGCCGATATCGACTGCAGTGTCACGATGAACCTCGACTGTAACGAGGGTGGTGCTGTGCTGTATGCTGGTGCCAACAACGCAAATGTCAATGGCGACATCACGCTCAATATCCACTCCGGCACCTATGGCAAAGTGTTCTGCGGTAACAATACCGGTGGCAAAATCTTTGGTAATCTGAAGGTGAACGTCGACGAAACTGGCTGCTGGCCCGTGATGATCGGAGAACTCTATGGTTGCGGTAATATGGCGCCCTACTCCGTCTATGGCTACAACGACGATGGCACCTGCAAGACCAGCGGCGATAGAGTTTACGACGATCCCGTTGTCAACCTCATCTCCTTCACCCGCATCGGCAAGGTGTTCGGTGGCGGCTATGGTGAAAAGGCAGTGCTCTACGGCAACACCCACGTCAACGTAGAGCCCATCAAGGGTATCTTTGCCGGACGCAACGACGTACAGCCCGGTTACATCCTTGATGCCAACGACAATCGCGTATTCAACACCGAAGCCATTGCCATCCCCGACGAATCAGGCTCCATCGGCTCCATCTACGGTGGTGGCAACGCCGGTGCTGTCTATGGCAACACCGAAGTCAAGATTGGTACTCTTACGCAGAACCATCACATCAGCGGCAGCGAAGAGTTGCAAGCTGAGACGCAAGAAGTAGCCGTGACCATCACGGGCAACGTCTTCGGCGGTGGCAACGAGGCCATCGTCAGTGGCAATACTATTGTGACAATTGGTGAATAATACAAATATTCAACTTTCGCAAGTCGAATGATTAAGAGGATTAATGGGATTAATGGGGATTATAAGTTACTTCTATAAGGTGTGCCCTTCGTTTGACATTAGAAACTTATAATCACATTAATCATATAATCCTAATAATCAAACTCAAGCAAGCTTGCGAAACTTGAGTACGAATACTCCTATAATATATATATATAAGATGCGAAACAAAGCATTACATATATTCTCTCTCCTGCTCATGGCTTTCACGTCAGCGACCTCGGCCGAGGCTCAGATTCTCGACCCGTCGACCGTGAAGCCCGTCAGCAAGATAAGGATCATAGGCAATGTCTATGGCGGTGGCGACCAAGCTGCCGTCCTGGGCAACACGTCTGTGACCATCAACAAGGGCCAGTTCGGCGGCGACATCTTCGGCGGCGGCAATGGTGCTCTCTATAGCGACGGTACCGTGAAGGCCTCTGCCGATGTTGGTACGCACAACGCAGATGGTACGCTCGTCGAGAAAACGGGTGAAACCAACGTGATTATCAATGGCGGCGAATTGTTCTACGACGACGCCCATCCCAGTAATCACAATGTCTACGGCGGTGGCAACCTTGCATGTAATGTGGCAGGCGATACTCACGTAACGATGAACAAGGGTATTGTTACCAACTGGACGTTCTATAGCAATATCACAACCGTTCTGCCAGAGTGGTACAAATGGTACGACCAAGCCATGAACCCTAATACTCAGAAGACTCCTATCGTGGCAGTCTTCGGTGCTGGCTATGGTGCCCATACCGATGTGGCAGGCAATACGAATGTTAATATTGACTTTGAGGGTACAGATGAGATTACCCCTGCTGATGGAGAATCGTTCACTCAGGATGAACTTGAGGAAATCGACAAAATCATTATGCGCTGGATGCCAGACCACAGACTCATTGAGCAGTTCGTCTCGGCAGTTCATGGTGGTGGTTATGATGGAACTGTAGGTGCTTACGATGCTGAGACTTACAAAACGACTCCTTCAACTGGTGGTATCAACTACGACAAGACCTCCTATACCTCACAGACCAACGTTACAATCAAGGGTCAGCCCTTCATCTTCAATGTCTATGGCGGTGGCCTAGGCTCAAAGGCGGGTGCTGACGCCAATGGCGACGTAAACAGCCATGTGGGTGCTGTTTATGGTGCTGCGAAGGTTGATATTCAGGGTGGTATCATCAACGGCGATGTTTTCGGCGGCGGCGCCGGTATTGCAGGACAACACGAAATCCCCAATCCCTTCCCTGGAGCCATGGGTGGTGAGACCGTCAATCTGCCCTATACCTACGCTGCCCAGGTGATGCGTGAGACGGATGTGACCATCTCGGGTAACAGTACCGTAATCTTCGGTAATGTCTATGGTGGTGGCGACATCGCCAATACCGGTTGGCATACAACAGGCGCTCGTCCTACGATGACGGGGCATGTGGAACAGAAGAATACCAGTCTTGCAACACTGGACTACACCACTTCTCTTCATCTTTTGGGTGGTAACATCCTCGGTAAGGTGTTCGGTGGCGGTAACGGCCGTAAGAAGGATGAAGTGGAGCAATATAAGTTCATCGGAGCGGTCATCGGTTCTACCAACGTAGAGGTGAACGGAAGTTCAATTTGGGGCGACATCTACGGTGGCGGCAACACCGGTTGCATCTATTCCTGCCAGACCATTGCTGGCACACAAGGCAAAACAGCCCGCGGCATGCAGGACAAAGTACTCGATGGCAGCACCAATGTCAGCATCCTCAGCGGTATGGTCGCCCGCGACATCTTTGGTGGCGGCTTTGGCGACGATCCCTCTGGTTGGGAAGAAGACATCTCTTCGGCCGACATTTCGGGCAACACCTTCGTCTTCTTCCAAAACGCAGACCTTGAGTTCGAGAGTTACTGGAAACCGCGTGAGGTAGCGACCCGTGAAACGATGGGCAGTCCAGACGTTGACGAGCCCACCGGCCACTTTCTGCCCCAAAAGTCAGGATTTGACGAAAAGGAAGGCGTGGATTATCGCAACAGCGAGAGCGACATCACCCACAACCTCTATGGTGGCGGCAACATGGCCTGCACCGTGCTCGGCAATTCGCACGTCTATATGTCGGGCGCTCCGACAGTTCCAGAGGGCTTCAACACGACGGATTATTACAAAGTGTGTATTGCCAATGTGGCGATGCCCCACTTCTCTGTCTTCGGCGGTGGCTTTGGTGCATTTGCAAAGATTGCCAACAACGCATATAGCGACATCAACCTTACCGCAGGATCAGGACTTCAATCCATTATCGGTGGCGGTATGAACGGACCTGTCGGCGGCAGCTGTCAGGTGCATGTCGGCAACGACCCCATGTCGCTCGTTCACCACGTCTATGGCGGTGGCTACTATGCTCCCTGCGCCAGCACCGAACTGGAGATTACCCGCGGTACGTTCCTCGAGAACGTCTTCGGCGGCAGCGTGATGGGCAACGTCAATGCCAATGGCGCTTCTACTGACATTGCCACCCGTACTGTGATAGGCCTCAAGTCTGAAGGCGAGCATTCTGCCATAAAGATCGAGGACGAGTACGGCTACATCCTCCGTCAGTATACCTACGAGGATCATAAGAACCAGATCACCATCGGCGGTAACGTCTATGGTGCTAACGATGTGTCGGGTACAGTCAATGGTGTGGCCTCGCTCACCATCTATGGCGGTACGCTGAAGGGCGACGTTTTCGGTGCCGGCAACGGCGACCATATCGGATACTATGTGCCTAACGAGTTGCGCTATGACCTTGGTGCTCACGGCACAGACAACTACTTCCTCGTTGTTCACCATGAACCGGGTGCACCTAATGGTAATACCTACGTAGGTCGTCCGCAGACCATCGGCGGTGTGGAACTCACCCTTGAAGGCAATACGGCTGACGAGCGCGTCACTGTGCTCGGTCAGGTCTTCGGCGGTGGTAACTCATGCACCGTCGGCGCTTGGAACAAGGAATTGCTCGCTAACTCTTATGCCTCCAATCCCCACCTCGTGCGTGATGACCCTGCCTACTTCCTCGGCGGTGGTAAGATTGACGTGAACCTCGGTTCGCACGTCACCATTGGACGTACCCACAACCAGCTCGCAGCTTCTGCCGACGGCTCCGATTATCTGATGGAGGTCGAAGGTGAACTCGAGAACGTCTCTGGCCTTTACATGGGCTGCTCCGGACGTCACTTGGCTACGCAGGATCCCTCGCCGACCAACAACTACTATCACCACTACTACGATGCTTCTACTGCCCAGTATTGGCCTGGCTTTGCTGTGTATAAGGATGGTTCGACCAATGAACCGCTGAATCGTCAGGAAGGTCTGCAGTCGTTCCTCGCCTATATGAACAACATTCTCGTGTGGAGCGACAATGTCAGTCTTAATATTCCTATTGACGCCGACGACATCTGGATTTCCAACTTCGTAGGTGGTGGTTTCCGCGGTTCGATGAAGGCCAAGACAGCAGCCGGTCAGTTCCACTACACCCTGCCTCGTGGCGTGACCATTGGTCATGACATTATCGGTGGTGCATTCAACACCGACGTGGTGTATCGTATCTTCGAGACAGGGGCTGATGGACATACTTACACCACGAAGGATGGCCGCTACAAGTATTTGACTGATGCTACAGGCTTAATCAGTGATGATGCAGACAATGATCCCACCACTGGCGACTACCACCACATCGAGTATGCAGCTAATGGAACCGTTACCGGTATCGTCCGCTTCTACTACGATGGCGGTATGCTGTCGGAGCTTCCTTATGGTACAGACAAGGCCGCGAACGACCGTATCAACCGAATCCTGAAAAAGTATTCTACAGCCATCGGCTTGCCTGTTGACCGAGACGTCAACAAGGACTTCACGGGAACTGGACTTACTGACCCTAAGGCCTTCAACTACTACAAGCGCGACGCCCTCGTCTACCTCGAACTCGACAACCGACTTGAGGTGGAGTATGTAGATGGTCACGTACATGGTGGTAACGTCTTCGGCGGTTGCTTCTCTTCTGGTCGTGTCGAGGGCGACATCTGGACCGACTACCGTTGCTTCCAGGAGAGCCGTCAGGCCAACAGTGCAGACTTCAACCTGAGCGACCAGAGCTTCAACAATGCAAAGAACTTCGAGACCAACTTCGCCATGATGCTCTTTGGCGCTGGCTATGGTAAGAACACCAACATCCAAGGCTCGGCCTACGTCCGCGTGCTCCATCCCGAAGTCAACCCCGACTCCTATATCCCCGGCATGGCCTATGGTTACCCCCGTCTCTACAACGTCTTTGGCGGCAGCTACGAGGGAATGGTCGAGGGCAACACCAACATCTACTTCAACCCGGGTAAGTACGGCTATGTGACCGGCGCCATCTATGGTGGCGGCTGTAACGGTTACGTGGGTGGCAAGACCTATCTGGAACTCGCCGGTGGCTACATCGACGAGGCCTACGGTGGTGCCCGCAATGCAAACGTAGGTGGCGGTACCCACATCTGGGCATACGATGGCAGTACCCGCTGGTGGGGTGAGGATGTCATCCACAGTAGTGGTGCTGCCATGGTTGAAGGAGATGCAGAAAAGGCTCCGCTCTTCATCGGCAAGCTCTATGGCGGTACGGATATCTCAGGCCAACTCTGTACCAGCAAGAGCGGTAGCTATGACGACACCAAGGGCTATCAGCCTTATTATACCGCAGAGTTCTGGCCCAAAGAACTCACCACAACCGGCACATACAATCCTTCGCAGCCTGGCGAAAACCTCACCTACATCGACACCTACCTTCAGGTGGGCGGTATCCAGCAGAGCAATAGTGGCTTCCCCATCATCGGTGCCCTCTACGCCGCCGGCAACGGTGAACGCACAAAGGATTTCTTTGGCGCTGCCTATACCGACGCCATGCTCCCCACCCAGCACACCACGCTGATGGAGATATCTGACGGCAATATCGTCTACGCCTTCGGTGGCGGCAACAAGGCTACCGTGACCGGCCAGAACTACATTCTCGTCCGTTCGTTCCTCGATAGCAAACACGATATCGAGGACCTCGGCGTGCAGATGTACGAAGTCATGAAGAAGCGCATCCTCAGCGTGGGTGTCGACTGCTACGACGAGAAGATGGTGGCAGGCAAGAAGGTGCTCGACCTCAAGAATGCCAGCATCCAGCGTCTCTTCGGCGGTAACAACATCGCTACGATGGCCATCCAACCTAAATGGCAGCTTCTCTCAGGCCGTGTCAACAACGTCTACTCTGGTGGTAACATGGGTGATATGACCTATTTCAACCCCTCTGGCAAACCAGCAACGGAGGATGGACAGGTTGGAGGCAAGTCTGGCGCCATCGCTGCCGACGGCTCCAACTCCAACTACACGCCGCTCGGCCTCAGCATTACCATCGAGCACCCTGAGATTCACATCGGTTCGCTCTATGGCGGTTGCCGTCTGTCTGACGTCATCCCTGGCGGCTATGCCGACGACGGCATCACTCCGCTTCAGAAGTCAGTCTTCGAATCCTGCGAAGACTACTACGGTGCTACCATCAACATCACCGATGGCTACATCGAGAATGTCTACGGCGGTAACGACATTTCGGGCACCGTCCACTTCGGTACGAACGTGAACATCTCCGGTGCCGTTTCGGGTAACGTATACGGTTCCGGCAATGGCTTCTACCTCTACAAGTGGGACAAGGACGACAGCCAAATCACTGAGCACCTCCTGAAGGACTACGACACCGATGCCAACGACAAGGACCTCTGCTACACCGTGCCTGCAAGCGCTGCCTATGGCGGCAATGAGGCCAACGACACTCAGAAGCTCCTCGCCATCAATGCTGCGCGTCCCTTCGTCGAGAAGGCCTTCCTCAACATCGCGGGCCTTGAGCACTATCCTGCGGGCGACAGCAATCCCAAGCGTGTGGCTTACGTCAAGGGCAACGTCTTCTGCGGCGGCAACGCCTCCACGATCCTCGGTGACGAAGGCTCCTTCACGAAGTTCAAGATTGGCTCTTACGTCACGCTCAATGGCGTCTTTATGGGCTCCGACGGCTGGGCTTATACTCAGCAGAATGAGATTGCACGCTTCGCCAAGGTCAACAATTTTGCCGATATGGGCGCCGCTACCGACCCCGATGCTTTCAGCGACCCTAAAGACGCGCCCCACAACCCCATGCTCCTCAACGTCTACATGATGGCCGTCGACATGAAGGCGCAGCCTAAGGATTTCAACCTCAACCTCCCCCTCAAGGAGGCCCATATCGGTACCTATTGCGGCGGCGGTAACCGTGGTTCAATGCTTGTCGACAAGACCGTCACGCTGCCGTTCCATCACGACATCATTATCTACGATAAGATTGTGGGCGCCTGTCTCGATGCCAATGTGAAGTACAACCAGGGCGGCACGACTATCACCTCCTACGGCGGTTACACACGCAAGATTGCCAACCCCGCTACCAACGTCGTCGATGGTCAGAATGTGGGCAACCTGAAGGTTCGCCTCGACATCGCTTCGCAGTTCGTGCCCCTCGTCATGGACGTCCCCGCCGACAAACTCAATACCACTCTCAATTCTCACGGCGAGAACTTTGCCACGGCTGCTGCCCACGACTTTCTCTACGACAACCGTTCCGTCGGCGTGAAGTACACCTACGAAGAGTTCAACAACCTCTTCGAGACCCACTACGAAAGTCAAGAACAGTTCGAGTCCAACGAAGGCGAAGATCACCAGTGGAAGGTGGCCAACGGCATCTACGCTCCCTCCTGCAACATCTACGGCGGCTGCTTCGAGTCTGGCGAGGTAGAGGGCGACGTCATCCTCAACCTCTACAGCAACATGCTGCGCTATGTCAATAAGACCGACCTCGATAAGTCGCTGGCACAGAACATTGCCTGCTTCAACGTCTACGGCGCCGGCTTCGGTCAGGACTCCCACGTATGGGGCAATGTCCGCATCAATATGGACCGCAGCCTCAACGCCACCACCATGGGCACTATTGGCGGCAGCACCGTCAGTCCCGAACTCGCAGCCCTCCTCGGCAATTCAACCAACTGGACCGTCCAGAACCAGCCCTACCTAACTACGCCTACTGGCCTCGACTGCTCCTACCCCTCGTTCAACAACATCTTCGGCGGCGGCCGTAACGGTAAGCTCATCGGCAACAGCACCGTCGAGATTCGCAACGGCCTCATCTATTCCGACGTGGCCGGCGGCTGCTATGCTTCTGACATGTACGGCTCTACGCAGGTCATCGTGGGTTATCCCAAGTACTGGCAGTGCAACACCTCGGGCGTGTACACCCTCCAGCGTGGCGACACCTGGAACACCAGCAAGCGCGACGTCTACGGCGACCCCGTCGTAAAGCAGAGCGTCAAATATCTCAAGGGCGACCTCATGCCCGACAACGTCTACCAGCTCATCACCGACGCAGACAAGGCCACCAACTTCACCGAGGCCACCGTCACCCCCGCCGACAACGGCACCACATGGGACGACGTCTACATCAAGATCGGCCGCGGCGTCTTCGGCGGTGGTTACTCCCTCGCCAACAGTACGGCGGCTTCGGCAGGTTCTATCACCACCCACCGTCTCACCGCCGCTGCCGACAAGAAGATGGCGGGTCGCTTCGTCACCTTCGACGACCGCTACGGCTACACCGCTCCCACAACAGGTTTCGGTGGCAACTCCAGCATCATGGTGGGCGACCGCGACAATACCCTTGCCTCCACTACGCCCGGCAACGGCACGCAGGACCGCGACCACATCCGCATCTCAACGGCCACCACTGTCAATGGCAAGACCACCTACGACGGCGGTATCTACGGCGACGGTCACCTCACCTTCTGCGAGGCCTTCCGCGCAGCCGACGTCACCCGCTACGGTTACGCCGAAGGTACGGCGCAGAATCCCATCCTGATGAACACCTTCCAGCGCATGGACCTCCTCAGCATCAACGACTGCTGTCTCATGCTGCAGGGTGCTCAGGACTTTGCTACCGACCAGATCGACGCCACCATATATAGTATCACGCGTATCAACGAGCTCCGCATGAACTCCACGCTCGATCCTAGGCAGAAGTTGGGCGAGCTGACGACTCCGACAAATGCAGGCGGTGCCGGTGCAAATTACAATGCTACTCGCCAGCGCAATTACCTCGCCTTCTACAACAACGTCCACTATCTGGGTTCGCTCATCACGAACGATGACTTTACGGCTTCGCAGCACTTGTTCCATGGTGCCGATGGTACTCAAGGCTCAACCACATACGTGGCTGAGAAGCAGAAGTACATTGAGACATATGCAAAGTCGGCCAAAGACGCTGCTGCAACTACCGAGTTCAAGAAGCGCAACGTCGGCACGGCCCGCAATGCCATCGGCATGAACAACGGCTACTGTCTGCGCATCCAGAATCAGGAGTACGTGGACGGTACCGACGGAAAGACCTCTGCAACCTACTACGGCCCCATCGTCGGTGTCTGCGAGGTCAAGCTCCTCACGCTCCAGCAGGGTGAGGGTGGTGGTTATGTGTATGCCCAGAACATCCACAACGTCCAGGATAACTTCCTCATGACCTCCGGTAACTTCGTCTTCCCCGGCATCGTCAACCAAGGTAACGACGACCATGGCAACCCCATCGCCAACCAGTACATCGTCGACGACTGCTTCCTCAAGCACTTCGGCACGCCCAACGACATCACCACTCGCGACGGCGCTCTCGACGAGGCGCACTACTGGTACGTTGAGGGTAACAAGTACTTCTACAACACTACGCTCACGGGCTTCACCTACAAGGACCAGATGATCTTTGACCTCGTCAAGAACGACCCGAACGTCATCCTCTCCGGTATGGAGCAGGGCAGCCAGCTCAAGATCGAGAGAATCGAGTGGCTCAGTGCCGCAGACGGATACCATCGCGCTGGCTACGATGCCGTGCTGCCCAACACGACGCCCGACAAGGTCGACGACTACGAGTTCGACATTTGGGTGGGTGGTGCTGACTCCTGGAGCAACGACATGCCGCGCTACACCGCGGGTACCGAAGCCTATCCCTTGACCGGCATGAAGACCTACGCTCAGGCCGTCGTGCCTCAGTTCAACATCCACCTCGTCGATAAGCTCGACAACAGCGGCGACGAGAAATACAACAACCATCTCGACGAGCCCGAACTCGTGAAGATCTATCTCAAGGGAGCGACGCAGGATGCAGAGAATGTATGGCAGCCCTACGAATACACCGTGACGCTCAACATCGTCTATCTGCAAGGCCCCAGCTTCGAAGGCGGTGTGCAGATCGACAACTGTGCCCTCCCCGGCGAGCGCATCGGCTTCTCTTCGAACGGTCTGAAGATCAAGACCTCGGAACTGATGCCCGTCACCGCTCACTCTTGGCAGATCCTCCCGCTGAGCCGTATCGGCGACGACGGCACGTACGAGTGGGACATCACGAGGGGCATCCCCATCCCCGAAAGCTGGTACAGCGAGAATCTGGATGGCAATGTCGAAGGTTACATCCCTGCCCTCTACAAGCAGAACGAGTACACCATCGCCTACATCTTCACCGCTGGTGCCATCGACTTCCCCGTGATGCCGAAGCAGACCGAGACTCTGCCCAAGGAGCAGCGCATGATTGTGGTGCACAACTACCACCGCATGAAGGACATCGTCAGCCACGACCTGCAGATTGAGTCGATGGCTGTCAACATCACGAACCACGAGAACCTGGCCGAAGCCAAGATCTACATTGAGGACGAGGCCGACCTCCGTGCCTTCATCGACTACCTCAACATGGCGACCGCCACCTACACCGACGGCGAGGGCGTCAGCCACGAAGGCAACGCGAAGAACATCCCCGTGGGCCTCGGAGGCCTTGACATCTTCCTGCAGAAAGACATCACGCTGACCGCGGCGCTGCCTGCCATCACGCAGGCCTTCGCCGGTACCTTCCATGGCGACGGCCACGTCATCAACCTCGGCGAGTACGGCACTACGTTCCTCGGCAACCACCTCACAGGCAGCGTCTACAACCTCGGTCTCGTGGGCGGCAAGAGCATTGCCAGCACCGGCAGTGTGGTCAACAGCTACGTCTACGAGGATCCTGCCCACAGTCCTTCCGATGACTTCACCTATGGTCGTCGTGCCTACGAGCTCAGCCACGCTTTCAATCCCACGACGGACCACGACACCTATGGCGACTACGTGGCCAACTACTACGCCGACGGCGACTACCAGTATGCTACGACCGACCGCGCCTGGTCCCTCCGCACGGGAGCTCCCAACTACAGCAGTACCGAAACGCACCACGACTGCAGCCACACCCACGACGCTGCACGCTGGAATGACGAAAGCGGTATGAATGTTCCGCTCTACAATGGCACGGCCACTGTCGACGATCGTACAGTGTATGAAGGCGTCACCCCCATCGTCTACCGCGGTCTCCCCGCAGGCTATGCCGACGACTACCTCTTCTTCGGTCAGCACCTCGACCGCGACAATGCCGACGCTTGGCCCGTGCACATCGAGCCTGTGGCCAAGGGCGATGCCGACGGTGCGAAGGGTGGCAACCGCGTCTATAAGACGAGCGGCTTCTACCAGAGTGCCGTAGACAGGGGCTTCTACTACAACAAGGACGCTTGGGCATTGCAGCCTACGCTCACGGCGGTTGACTTTACCGTAAATCATCACAGTCAGCACGACCCCTACGGCTATACCACCGAAGGCGACGGAGCCAACACCACTCCCCTTGCCTTTAGCGTTGATAGCAACAGGGACTACGACATCAACGGAAGCCACGCCAGCGCAGACGGCTATGATGGTTATGACAACGCATCCTACGGTCACGTCACACAGAACCTCCTCGTCTGCTATGATGACGAAGCTGATGCAGCTCTCTTCACGGTTGGCATTTACGGCAACGACACACCCGAAGAAGCCGTACGCTACCACACGCTCCGCGATACGGGAAATGGTAGCGCTAGCGCTATCTCAACGGCAAACTTCCACCTCGTCGACAAACAGGACTTCAATAGCCCTTACTCCTTTAAGGTCGATGGTCGACAGTGGTACGAGCGCCGTCCGCAACGTTACCGTGCTGTCGATGATGGCTATATGAATCCCTCGGCATGGGAAGGTCTCAGCCTGCCGTTCAACGTAGTCAAGGAGGTTCATAGCGAAGCCGAAGGCAATATGCTGTCACACTTCTACGGCATGCCTACAGCCGAGATGCAAGCTACTCCCGCCCTCAACAACCGCACACTGCACCATGAGTATTGGCTGACGGGCCTCGTTGCCGCTGCCGGTGAGGAAGCCACATTCCTCCGTCCTTCGATGACGGATGGCGACGGGCTCTTCTACAGCAGTCATCAGGCAGGATGGCCTTACGACTATAAGAACACCTACTACGTAGGCCTGCCCAATTATTACGATTGGTACGACACTCGCGACGATGAAGGTGCTGACACCATGGGCAACCACGAGCAGGCATGGTACGCGCTGCCCCACACGTTCGACGCCTATCCGCGCATTACGCAGGCAATCCCGTATCTTATCGCCTTCCCCGGATCGGGTTACTACGAATTCGACCTCAGTTATACAGGCCCCGAGGCAGCTGACCAACTCATCGTCTTCGAAGGTGACGGCCCCATTGCTGTCAGCGACATAGAGATCAATGAGGGACACAGCACCACCACCGTCGGCTCTCACGTTCACGTCGGCACCTACCTCCACAAGGCCAGCCAACTCGGCGTCAACGCCGCTGGCTCTGCCTTCGAGGCTGGTGAGACCATCCTCCCCTTCCGCACCTACATGACAGCAACGACGCCCTCCGTGCGCCGCATCGTCATCCGCGGTGACAAGGCTGAAGAAATCGATGTGCGCGAGGACGACAACATCGGCGATCTCTCCGAGCCTACCCTCTACATCTACGGCGACGGCACGACGATCGTCGTCGAATCCAACTACGACACTGAACTCCGCGTCTACACCCCCGCAGGTCGTTTGATGCGTACCCTCAACGTCACTACAGGCACCAACCGCTACGAAGGCTTCCGTCCCGACATCTACATCGTCGGTGGCAAGAAGCTCCGCCTCACGGAGTAAGCCTGTAAGCATCTCCACGAGCACCGCCGCGTATTGGTCTATTCTTCGGTTTACGGAAACGTAAGTGACGAAGGGAATTGACACGCGGCGGTTGTCTTTTCAGAAGGCTCTGCAATGGAGATTGCGGCGCAGGTGCGGGTCAGTTCAAAATATCTTTGAAGTTGAAAAAAATATCTTTGAGGTAGAAATTTCTACTTCAAAGATATTTTTGTCTGTCGCGGCGGAAAAAAGAATTTGCGTCACTCGAAAAATCGCCGATTTGGGCTGTCAACGGCTGATTTTGGTCGATTTTGGCCGCATTTGCCCAAGATTGCAGTGCAATTGGACCGAATGCTGGGTGATTCCAAACGCAGAGAGTGCCCTCAGAACCGGCCGGACTCTTGTGGCTGGGTTCTGAGGGCACTCTCGATGCGTTCAACGCGTGTTGTGGGGTGTTCTATCGTTCGGGACGGGGAATTACAGCCCGTCGTAGGAGTGCTGGAGGATGGACTTGGCGCGCTGGATGCGCTGCTGGCCGGCCTCGGAGGAGGGGGCGTGGGGACCATAGTGGGCCTCGGCGCCGGTGTCGTGCTGGAGGATGATGCGGTCGGCGCTGGTGTCGTAGAGCGTGGTGCCCGTGGCGTCGCGGAAGAGGATGCCGGCGGGGAAGGTGCTGTAGACGAAGGGGTAGGTGTAGGACATGGAGAGGACGTTGCGGCTCCAGGGGTAGTCCTTATGGTCGATGCCTAACTGCGCGAGGAGCGTGGCGCAGAGGTCGCTCTGGTTCATCAGCACATCCATGCGGCGGGGCTGCTTGATGGCACCGCCGAGCCAGAGCATGGGGCTGTGGAAGAACTCGGGATCGTCGAAGGCCTGATGGTGGAGCCAGCCGTCGGCAGCGACGTTGTAGAGGTGGCCGTGGTCGGGGATGATGACGATGAGGAGATTGTCCCACACGGGGCTGTGGCGGAGGCTGTCGACGAGGGTGCCGATGGCGGAGTCGGTGTAGGCGAAGGCGTTCTGCACCTTGTCGGCGAGGCGCGTGTAGGGCACGTCCCAAGACTCGTGGCTCGAGGTCGTCTGGTAACAGAAGAGGCGGGGCTTGGCAGCGGGACGGCTCATGATGCTCAGCACCTTACGCGCAGAGGTAAGGTCGTGGGCGCCCCAGGGAGAATCGAGTTCCTTGGCGCTGAAGGCTTTGTCGTCGAGCACCTGCTGGAAGCCGATGCCGCGGAGGAAGGTGCCCTTGCCCATGTTGGTGGCGGGACCGGGGTAGAGGTACTGTGTGGTGTAGCCGGCGCGACGCATGCTGCGGGGGAGCGAGGGGAGCTGGGCGTGGTACTCAGGATGGTTCATGAAGCCGAGGTCGGGATAGGAGGTCCAGCCGCAGAAGGCGCTCACCGTGCCGCGGTCGGTGCGGAAGGAGTTGCTGTAGTAGTTGGTCCAGAAGATGCCCTCGGGGATGAGGCGTTCGAACTGCTGGTCGACGTCCTCGACGCGGCCATCGGGGGTGACGCCCTTGGCGCCGCCGAGACTGGTGACGAACTCGCTGCCGAAGCTCTCGACAAAGACGACGAGGACGTCGGGGCGCTGGTTGCGCAGGAGGGTGTCGGTCAGCGTGGGTGTGTCGGGGTAGAGGCCCTGCATGTTGCTGGCGAGGCGGGCGTCGTCGAAGGTGTCGAAGCGGTCGGCATAGGGACGCACGCTGACGCTGCTGAGGAAGCCGTAGACGGGGTTGACGGCGGCGTGGTTCAGGAAGATGCGCTTGCTGAAATAGGCGCTGCCGGTGCTGGTGCCGAAGAGGAGGAGGAAGGCGGCGACGGTGATGAACACCTGCATGCCGTAGTGGCGGAGGGGTTCGGCGCCCTTTATGCGGCGGGGGGTGAGCCAGATGCATCCGCCGATGATGGCTGCGATGAAGAGGAGGCCGACGATGAGGCGCGTGGCGATGAAGGCGGGGCTGACGCTGCTCGTGGTGCCTTCGGGGTAGGCGGCATAGGCGAGGACGACGGTGCTGAGCTTGAACTGCCAGAACTCGTACATCACGGCATCGGCCACGATGATGACGCCTATGACGAGGCCCACAATAATATAATAAGGAGTGAGCCATCGGCGCAGACGCTCTACGCCGCAGATGCTGAGCAGGGCGGGGAGGGCGAGGGCTGCGGCGGCGACGATGATGTCTTGCTGCACGAAGCCGTGCCACCATGCGGCGAGGACGTCGAGGAGGGCGCGGTGGCCGCCTGCGGTGAGTGCAGGGTCATCGGCAGCGGGCCACAGATCGGCGTTGTAGCACATGAAGCCGATGCGGCCGACGAAAAAGACGAGCGCCAGCCACCAGAAGATGCGGAAAAGGAAGGAGGATTGTTTCATGAGGGG
>JAUNIC010000252.1 GCA_030523615.1 Bacteroidales bacterium | reverse complement strand
GCTGAGAGCGGTGCTGGCGGCGCGGAGGTTACTTCAGTATTGCGCCTTGTTCTTTTAGCTGCTTTACTATGCTGTCGAGCATGCCGTGTACGTAGCTGGCAGAACGCGGGGTGGAGTAGTACTTCGCGATGTCGATGTACTCGCTGAAGGTCACGTTGAGGGGGATGCTGGGGAAGGCAATGACCTCGGCAGCGGCAATCTGGATGATGATGACGTCCAGCAGCGCCATGCGCGAGAAGTCCCAGTTGCGGGTGTTCTGACGCATCATCTCGCGGATGTCCTCAGCGCGCTCGATGGTCGTGGTGAAGAGCTTTGCGGCAAACGACTGGTCCTCCTTGTCGGCATAGGCGGGGAGGAGCTCCTGGTCTTCGCCGTTTGCGGGATCGAAACGCTTGATGGTCTTGATGACGAAGGAGTCAACGATCTCCTTGTCGTCGTTCCAGTAGAGCGACTGCTCTTCCAGCAGGGCTTCGAAGTCCTCGTTGCCCATGATGTGCGTCTTGTAGAGTCGGCGAATGACTTCGCGGTCGGCCTCGTAGGAGTCGTCGTTGCGGTCAATGTATGCGGTGAAAGCCTCGTCGTTCAGGAAGGCTTCGTACAGACGGCGGAGGAACTTGTCCTCGTTGGCCCATGAGGTCTTCTGCTTTTCTGCCCACGCGCTGAGGAGCTTGTTCTGCTCCAGCTGCACGAGGAACTTGTTGTTGGCCAAATAACTATCGTTGCCCCCGTTGGCCAGACGGGTATTGGCAGCGCGCACGTCGGCTTTGTGCTGTGCCAATCGGCGGATTTCGACAAGGAGAGATAGGAGGGAGCGATACAGGTCGTAGGACTTCTCAAGGCTGAAGTCAAGTTCTTTCAAGGCCACCTCTATGGTCTTTCCTTCGTTCTGGTAGTAAGCGTAGACGAGCTGTACTACCTTTAGACGGATAAGTGCTCTGTTGATCATTATATAAGGATGTGTGATGTGTGTCCCCGTTGGGACCTTAAGAATATATTCGCGGCAAAGTTACGAAGTTTCTGCCACGTAGGCAAGCATTATAGCTTTTTTTCTAAAGAAAAAGGGGTGAAAAGCGTGTTTTTTCGTCATGGGGTGAGAAAAAGTGGCGGAAAAACTTGCCTGCCCCGAATTTTATTCCCAATTTTGCAGTCGGAAACGCTCCGCCCATAAGTCTCAGACGCTGAGTGCCTGTCCGCCCCGTGCCGAAGACACGACAAAAGAGCGTTCTTCCCCCACAGCTTATGATGAACAACGACCATGACAGCTGGCGCCGCTCCAGCGACCGCGACCCCCTCTTCAGCCGCACCGTGAAGGCCGGTAAACGAGTGTATTACATCGACGTCAAGTGCGACCGCCGCGACGAGTTCTACATCTCCATGACCGAGAGCAAGCGCGTGCAGGAGGGCACCGAGACCGAGCGCCCCGTGTTCGAGAAACACAAGATTTTCCTCTACCGCGAGGACATCATCAACTTCCTCTCCGCGTTGACCGATGCCGCGCAGTTTGTGGGCGACCACCGCTCTCTCGAGCCCCACGAGTATCGCCCCTACGATGCTCCCGCCGATGCCGCTCCTACCGCTCCCCGCAGCGCCGATGCAACGCCCGACGTGACAGACCCGATTGACAAAATCGACCTCGGCAGCGATTTTAACATCGAATTTTAAGCAAAACGTTTTGCCACATAGCAATAAATTCGTACTTTTGCGCCCGATTCGTAAATCAGAATAGGTGCAAAAGCGCCTTTGTGTGATGGCGAATTAAGCAATTAACAACTTTTCTTAATCACTTAATTTAGAGTAACACATTTAACTCTTATGAAGTCTATCTCTATCTGCGGTACCAGCCGCACCGACCTTGGCAAGAAGGCTACCAAGGAAGCTCGCAAGGCAGGCCTCGTTCCCTGCGTAATGTATGGTGAGAAGAAGGACGCCAACGGCGCTCCCGAAGCTGTTCACTTCACCGTTTCCTATAAGGAAATCGACAAGTGTGTCTTCACTCCCAACATCTACCTCGTCAACCTCACCCTCGACGGTGTTGAGCACAAGTGCGTAATGCGCGAGGTTCAGTTCCACCCCGTAAAGGACAACGTCCTCCACGTTGACTTCTACGAAGTAACCGAGGAGAAGCCCATCGTAATGGCTGTTCCCGTTGCTCCCCAGGGTCTCGCAGCCGGTGTTCGTGCCGGTGGTAAGCTCGTCACCATGGTTCGCAAGCTCAAGGTTCGTGCTCCCTACGCACAGATCCCCGAGAAGCTCACCATCGACGTTACCGCTCTCGAGCTCGGCAAGAGCATCAAGTGTGGCGAACTCAGCTACGAAGGTCTCGAGCTCGTTACTCCCAAGGAGGTTGTCGTTGTCAGCGTAGCCATGACCCGTGCTGCTCGTGGTGCTGCTGCCGCTGCCGCTGCTGGTAAGTAAGGAGCCTCTCCCCCCGCCCTCTCCGACTGGAGAGGGAGCCTCGGAGTTTCGGCCCGTGGCTCAAGAGGGTAGGACACTTACCGAAAATCCTATTACAAGTGCTAATGCGCCGCAAGGCACATCGGCACTTTTTTTCGACACTCTTTATGTTTAACTTCTTAAAGAAACTGCTTCACCCCTCAGCAGAAGCGCCTTCGAGCGCAAACGAGCCCTCCCCCCAGTCGGGGGGAGATGGAGGGGGGCTCCCTATGTTTTTAATTGTTGGACTCGGCAATATCGGCCCTGAATATGCCGATACGCGCCACAATATGGGCTTTAAGGTCGTCGACCGCCTCGCCGCCGACGCCGGCGCCACGTGGCAGGACAAGCGCTACGGCTTCGTCACCACCATCCGCGTCAAGAACCAGCAACTCCTGCTCCTCAAGCCCTCAACCTATATGAATCTCTCGGGCAACGCCGTGCGCTACTGGATGAACGAGAAGAAGATTCCCCGCGAAAACCTCCTCGTCATCTCCGACGACCTCGCCCTGCCCTTCGGCACCCTCCGCCTCAAGCCCGGCGGTAGCGAAGGCGGCCACAACGGTCTGCGCCACATCACCCAGATCCTCGGCACCAACCAGTACGCCCGCCTGCGCTTCGGCATCGGCAACGATTTTGCCCGCGGCGGCCAGGTGGACTTCGTCCTTGGCGGCTTCCTGCCCGAGGAGAAACAGATCATGGACGAGCGTCTCGGCGTCTTCGCTGACTGCGTACGCACCTACGCCCTCGAAGGCATCCAGCGCGCTATGAACAAGTTCAACGGCAAGTAGGGCAGGTAAGCCCCATAAGCCCTATAGGCCTCATAGGCCC
>JAUNIC010000251.1 GCA_030523615.1 Bacteroidales bacterium | reverse complement strand
ACAAGCGTAAGTAACGCAACACTCTCATCATCGTGCCCCACAGCAGCATCAATACTGGCTACCGCAAAGCAGCAAGCATATCCCGCAAGATGTGTTTGCTGCTTTTGGGCGTATGGCTCGTTTTGACAGCAAAGGCTCAGGTCAATACTTCGCAAGCCATCGAGATGGGCCGTGCTGCCATGTTCTATGATGATTACATCACCGGCATTCAGTATTTCGATCGCGCCATCGAGGCCAAGCCTTATCTTGCCGAAGCCTATTACTGCCGCGCCCTTGCCGAGTTCAATCTTGCCGAATATCCCGCGGCCGAAGATGATTTGCACAAAGCCATCACCTTCAATCCTTTCCACGTTGAGTACTACCAGCTTCGAGGCATCTGCCGCATCTACAACGAGCACTATCAAGGCGCAGTAGAGGATTATACTCAGGTTGTCAAGGAGATGCCCGATAACCAAGATGCATACTACAATCGTGCACTCTGTCTCTTTGAACTTCACGACTATCGTGCCGCTGGTGAAGAACTCAATTACATCATCGGACGTTGGCCGCGCTTTGCACGAGCCTACGTCGTCAAGGCGCAGACCTGCCTTGAAGTCAACGATACGCTACAAGGTATCTTTTGGATAGATTCTTTGCTTTCCATCAGCAAGCGTGAGCCGAATGCCTGGTCCGTAAAAGGCCGATATGCACTTCAGCACGGCGACTACCATCTGGCCGATTCCTGCTACACTCAAGCCGTTCGTTATGACGCGGGAAAAGCGGAGTACTATCTCTGCCGTGCTCAGGCTCGTTATGCTCTCGGCGATTATCTTCGCGCGGTCAATGACTATGACCGTGTGCTCGCAATGGAGCCAGAACATCTCGTTGCTCTCCACAATCGTCCCCTTGCTTTGGGCATGGCAGAGCATCCGCAGCATTATCGTCAACAGCCCGAGCTCCTTGCCGTCGATGACAACGAAGGCAGCAACCGTTCTTTCCTCGAGGAATTCCGCGGTAAAGTCGTTGGTCGCAAATCCGAGCGTGTATTCCTGCCACCTTATCATGCGGACGGACAACTGCTCGTCGTTGAAGGCGGTCGCCATCCCCTCTATTGTAATGATGCCCGTTTCCTCGAAGTTGTTCGCAGCACAAGTGCTGAAAATGCCAAGCCCCAAGAGGCTGTTCAGGTTCTTGAGCATTATATGCAGACAGGTCATCGCGATGCTGTGCTCTTCTACAACATCGGTTGTCATCATGCTGCAGGCGGTACGCTCGAAGATGCAGAAAAAGCATTCTCTGCAGCCATCGAAGCCGACGCCCTCATGGCTGAAGCATACTACAACAAAGCCGTGGTTTATCTGCTTCAAAATAAACAGAATCTTGCATCTCCTCTCCTTGTCAAAGCTGGAGAAATGGGCATCAGCAAGGCCCTTACTCTGCTCAATCAGTTGAATAAGAAATGACGAAAATAGAACTTCTCGCACCTGCAAAGAATGCCGATATCGGCATCGAAGCCATTCGCCATGGCGCTGATGCTGTCTACATCGGTGGCCCTGGTTTTGGCGCACGAGCCGCTGCGGGCAATAGCGTTGAGGACATCCAGCGCCTTTGTGCCTATGCCCATACGTTTCGGGCGAAGGTATATGTGACGCTCAATACCATTCTCTACGACGACGAGCTACCCGCCGCCCGCGACCTCGTGGCACAGCTTTACGAGGCTGGAGTCGATGCCCTCATTACCCAGGACCTCGCCTTGCTCCGCATGGATTTGCCTCCAATTGCCCTCCATGCTTCTACGCAGATGGACAACTGCACTCCCGAACGAGCACGTATGCTCGAAGCTGCTGGCTATTCGCAGATTGTGCTTGCCCGCGAGCTTTCGTTACCGCAGATTCGCGAGATTCATGCTGCAACTTCCCTTCCTCTCGAAGCTTTCGTCCACGGCGCACTTTGTGTGAGTTACTCTGGACGCTGCTATGCTTCCGAGTACTGCTTTGGTCGCTCAGCCAATCGTGGCCGTTGTGCCCAATTCTGCCGCCTCGCCTTCGATCTCCACGATACCGATGGCCGACTCCTTGCCAAGGACAAACACCTGCTTTCGCTTCGCGATATGAATCGCTCCGAACATCTCGAAGCCATGATGGATGCCGGCGTCAGCAGCTTTAAGATAGAGGGACGCCTCAAGGATGCAGCATATGTGAAAAACGTCACAGCCTATTATCGTCGAGAGATTGATCGTATCATCGCTCGTCGTTCTCAAGACTATCAGCGCAGTTCTATCGGCCAAACAGAAGTGGCTTTCCTGCCGCGACTCGAAAAGTCTTTCAATCGTGGCTTCACCAACTATTTCTTGCTTGAACGCACTTCCGACCTTTGGAATTTCGTCACCCCCAAGTCAATGGGTGAGTACGTTGGCGAGGTCAGCAGGGTAGGGCGTCGCTCTTTCTCCGTTACGGGCAATGTGCAGATTAGCAATGGTGATGGGCTTGCTTTCGTCAACGAAGTCGGCATCCTCGAAGGCCTTCGTGCCAACCGTGTGGAAGGCCGCGAAATCTTTCCGCTCAAAATGCCGCAGATAAGCCGTGGTACCGAAGTCTATCGCAATGAAGACCGTCTGTGGGAAGCCGCCCTTGCACGTCCTACAGCCGAACGCACCATTCCTCTCTGCATTACACTTACCGAGGTGACTGGTGGTTACGACTTGTCGGCAGCACTATCAACTGAAGCCGGAACGAAGCAAAAAGCAGAAAACCTCTGCACATGCCATTTTGAACTTCCTGTAGAGGCTGCGGCAAAGCCACAACGCGAAAATATCATTCGCAATCTCTCCAAACTCGGAGGCACGCCTTTCTCCCCTTCGGTTGTCAACGTCAATACCGACGGCGAGCGTTTCATTCCTGCCTCTCAGTTGGGCGAGATGCGCCGCACGCTTGTTGAAACCGCAGCAGCTACCTTGCAGAATCTCCATCTTTCCGAGCGTGAAGGTCGTAGAGGCGAAACGCCGCTCGATCTTTCCGATGCCCAGTTTACCTATACTTCCAATGTGGCAAACCGTCTTGCTGAGGATTGGCTTCGTGCCCACGGCGCCCAGCAGGTAGATCCCGCTTTCGAGGTGAAGCGTCCTGCAAAAGCAGCCCTGATGACGTGCCGTCATTGTTTGCGTTACGCCCTCGGCCAATGCCCCAAGCAGACAGGACGCCGTCCCTCCTGGTGCGAACCCTTGGCGCTTTCCTTGCCCGATGGGCGCAAGTTCCCTCTCCATTTTGACTGCAACCGCTGCGAAATGCAGG
>JAUNIC010000039.1 GCA_030523615.1 Bacteroidales bacterium | reverse complement strand
TAGCGCACCTGGTTTGGGACCAGGTGGTCGCAGGTTCGAATCCTGTCGCCCCGACCAAGACATCTCAGAGCAGATAAACGTGTGAAAACGAAATCTGCTCTGCGTTTTTACTTTTTCGGTACTTCTATAGTTCCCCTCTTACAACCTCTTAAGCCATGAAAAACATCATTAAAGTCCTCATCGCTGCTGCAGCGCTCCTGCCAGTTTCGGCTCACGCCGACGGAATCGTGGGAGGCGATGGCCACTACTATCACATCGTGTGGCACAAGACTCCCAGCCTCTATCTCACCGAGACCACCAGCGGCGTGCTCCAGGTGGAAGACCAGAGCAACACCGCTCGTCAGTATTGGCAGTTCGAAGCCACAGGCAACGAACATTGCTACTACATCAAGAATGCTGTGACAGGCCGTTACATCGAAGCGTGCAAGACGGCGAAAGACAATACGTACAATATCGGCACCACAACCACTCCTGTTGAATACTACGTTTGTCCCGAACCCGCTTTCGACGGCGCTTATCGCTTCACTTCGACCAATTGCGCCAACTATTCCGATACGAGCAAGACTCCTGTGGGACTCAACAAGAGCGGTTCCACATCCTACATCATCACTTGGGATGCAGGCTTGAGCAACACCGGTTCGTTCTGGGACGTTCTTCCCACTGAGTTTGATTACGACATCGAAGGCGCTCAAGCGCAGAGTCAGCACAGCGACTATGCCCGTTCGGCGCAAATCTACTTCATGCCCTGTGGTAGCCACTACTCCTCTTACCTTGTCCGCAAACTCCACGTCGGCGGCGAGGCTCTGAAGGAGCTTGATTATCCTTGCACTACGTGGAGTGGTTCGTCGAAGAAGTCGGGCACTCCCGTGACCAACACCTGGTGGACTATCTTCACCACCGACAAAGCACAGGTGACTCGTGGCAGCGAACTACAGATAGACATTACCCTCGGTAAAGCGGTGACTGAAGGCTATCTGGCGCAACTCTGCTTCGACTGGGATCGCGACGGCGTGTTTGAAGATGTGAAGACCATCGACAATCCGCTCAGCAAGACGCTCGCCTACACTGTCAGCGTACCCGCCGATGCTAAAGAAGGCCAGAGCCGTATGCGTTTCCGCCTTACCGACAACGGACTCACCGATCCCGACGACGAGGTCAGCGCTGGCCAGATCCTCGACTGCATCATTGAGACCGCAGCTCCCGTAGAACTCTCCGCTGAGCGCGATCTCACCGTGTGCGTCAACGATCCTAATCGCGGTACTGCCGTCAGCGATTGTGACGCAACGGCAGAAGCCGGCACCCACGTTACTGCCACAGCCACCCCGCTCGGCAACGCCCGATTCCTCTGCTGGCTCGAGGGCCGCAAGGTGGTGAGCACAACTGCCGTCTACGAGTTCGACTTTGTACGCCCCACACACCTTAAAGCCATGTTCAGCGTAAATACCGTAGCTCCGTCCGACGGCATCCACGACGTAACAGCAGAGGCTGACGGCCAACCCTACGAAACTCCCCTCTACTACGACCTCAGCGGCCGACTCGTCAGCGCACCCGTCAAGGGCGAGACCTACATACGTAAAGATTCCAACATGACAGGTACCATCGTAATTTTCTGACAAGACTATGAAAACGAAAACACTTCTCCTCGGTCTCGGTGGTGCTCTCGCTGCCACAGCGGCCACGGCGCAACAGCGTCCTAATATAATATATATAATGTGTGACGATATGGGCTATGGCGACCTCGGCTGCTACGGCCAGCAGTACATATCCACTCCCAATCTCGACCGTCTTGCCTCGCAAGGTATGCGCTTCACCCAAGCCTATTCCGGCTCGCCTGTGAGTGCTCCTTCACGTGCCTGCTTCATGACGGGTCAGCACTCTGGCCACACTCATGTGCGCGGCAACAGAGAGTATTGGAACAGCGGCAACTTTAACTATAAGTTCAAGGGCGAGAACGGTAACGTCTGCACCGACTATTCCGTTGTGGGTCAGGAGCCTTACGACACCGATCACGTCATCATCCCCGAAATCTTCAAGCACGAAGGCTACGCTACTGGTATGTTCGGCAAGTGGGCTGGTGGCTACTACAATCTCGTCAATCCTGCACAATCGTCGGCCTCTACTCCCGACAAGCGTGGCATTGATACCTTCTATGGCCCCATCTGCCAGTTCCAGGCTCACACGTATTATCCCAATTTCCTCAACCGCTACGATCCCCGCAACTACGGCGACAAGCACGTCGTGGTCGATACGCTGAAGCAAAATATCCAGCACAAGGACGTGGCAAGCGGAAACAGCGACTATGAGAAGCGTGAGCAGTACTCGGCCGACCTCATCCATCAGTATGCTCTCCGCTGGCTCGACGAGCGTGCCGAAGCCCTTGAACAGGACGGCACCCCCTTCCTCGGCATCTTCACCTACACTTTGCCCCACGCTGAACTTTGGCAGCCTCGCGACAGCATCCTCGCTGCCTACAATGGACACTTCTGCACCGAAAAGAGTGGTGGCGGCAGTTCTTGGTACAAGCAGATTTCTAACGGCCACGCTCAGTTTGCTGCCATGATCACGCGTCTCGACTGCATGGTGGGCGAGATTATGGCCAAACTCGACGAGAAGGGTTTGGCTGACAACACCGTACTCATCTTTACCTCCGACAACGGCCCCCACGAAGAGGGTGGTGCCGACCCTGACTTCTTCAACCGCGACGGCCTGCTTCAAGGCAAGAAACGCTCTACCTACGAGGGTGGCATCCGTGTGCCCTTCATCGTGCGTTGGCCCGCCAAGGTCGAGGCCGGTGTGACGAACGACCACATGTTTGCCTTCTACGACCTCATGTCTACCTTCTGTGACATCATCGGTGTGGACGACTACAAGAAGTACAATCCCAAAGGCCGCGATGACTACTTCGACGGCATCAGCATTTACCCCACGCTCACCGGAGAAGGCGAGCAAGAAGTGCACGGCCATCTCTATTGGGAGTTCCACGAAACCGACATGCTCGGAGTGCGCATGGGCAACTGGAAACTTGTTGTCAACAAAGGTACGTGCTATCTCTACGATCTTGCCACCGACATCCACGAGGACAGCAATCTCGCTACACGTTACCCCGCCATCGTGACGCAGATGAAGGAGATCATCAAGGCCGAGCACACCGATAGCCCTCTCTTTAAGGTCACGCTGCCGAAATAATGGCGTTGCTCGTTGTGTAGAATAATACAATAATGGTGCGTATGCTTTGGACGAGCATATGCACCATTATTTTGTTGGGGATACTGTAAATTTGCGCGGGGAGATGAATTAATTGCGCGCCGCTATATTAAATGCGCGAAACTGTCTCTTCGAGCGGCTTACGGCTGAAGTGGTTGGCCAGCGGGGCGGCACCTTCGGCAGCGTAGCCGAGGTCGAGGAGCATGAGGATTTCTTCGTTCTCAGGCAGACCGAGCTGGGCGTGGAGATCGTCGATGTGGACGCAGTTGAGCCAGCAACTGTCCACACCCTCGTTGGCGGCGGCCAGCATCATGTGGGTTGCCACGATGGCGGCATCCTCGGTGCCCGACTTGCGGTGGTCCGTCTCGGGGCCTTTGGCGGTGGGATAGGTGTAGACGTTCGTTTGGTCGTAAGCCACGACGAGGACGGTGGGAGCACCGTAGCGGCAGGGTGTGCACTGGTCTACCTTGGCGAGGGCTTCGGCCGTCTGCACCACGTAGATGTGCTGCTCCTGCAAGTTCTTGGCAGTGGGAGCCATGCGTCCTGCTTCAAGGATGGCGAGGAGCTGCTGTTCGTCGACTTGACGTTCGGTGTCGTACTTCTTGCAAGAGTAGCGGTTGCGGATAACTTCGTTAAATTCCATTTTTTTGTGTTTATGAGGTTTTCGGGGGCAAATATACGCATTTTTTGCGTACTGACCAAAACGATGGACGAAGATATTTTGACGAGTTGTTGCAAAATTCACGAAATAGTTGTAATTTTGCAGCGAAAACATCAGCATCATAATTCTATGGCTTGGATACTCCTACTCATCGCCGCCATCTTCGAGGTCGGCTGGCCTCTGGGCTTCAAACTATCCGAGGTATGCCCTGAACGTTTCTGGACCTACATCGGCATGGCGGTAGTGAGCATGACGCTCAGCGGCGTATTTCTGTATTTCGCACAGAAGACCATCCCTGTGAGCACCGCCTACATCGTGTGGACTGGCATCGGCGCCATTGGCACGTTCATCATCGGCATCTGTTTTTTCGGCGACTCCGCCTCGCTGTTGCGCATGGCCTTCGCCTTGATGATCCTCGTTGGAATCGTCGGACTCGAACTTACAGGAAAATGACGTCGCAACATTGTCAACAACTCAATCTCGCTATCTTCAAATCTACACTATGAAACGCCTCAAAGACATCCCCCTCCTCGTCAAAATCCTCGTGGCCATCGTGGCCGGCGCGCTAATCGGATTGGTGGCGCCCGATGCCGTCGTTCGCGTGATGAACACCTTCTGCAGCGTGTTCAGTCAGTTGCTCGGGTTTATGATTCCCCTCATCATCGTGGGCCTCGTTACTCCCGCCATAGCCCGCGTGGGCAGTGGAGCAGGGCGCATGCTTGTGGCAACGGCGCTGCTGGCCTATGGGTTTACGGTGCTGGCCGGTCTCTTTGCTTATGGGTTCAGCACATCGTTGTTTCCCTCGCTCATCGACACCGCCGCCACTACCGCCCTCACGGCTGAAGGCACGGAGTTTAAGCCCTACTTCACCATCGAGATTGCTCCCCTCATGGGCGTCATGACCGCTCTAGTGGCCAGTTTTATGCTCGGCCTCGGCATTGCTGCTTTCGAGGCTCCCACGTTGCGACGTGGCTTCGAGGAATTTGAGCAGATCGTCACCCGTACCATCGCCAGCGTCATCATACCTTTGCTTCCCGCATTCATCTTCGGCCTCTTCCTCGACATGAGCGCCAGCGGAAAAGTTGGACCCGTGCTCATGGCCTTCGTTAAGATCATCGCCGTCATCTTCACCATGACGCTCGTGCTGCTCGTGCTGCAATACTGCGTGGCCGGAATCGTCACGCGGCGCAATCCGTTGCGCCTGCTCGTCAAGATGCTGCCTGCCTACTTCACTGCTCTCGGCACCTCGTCGTCAGCAGCCACTATCCCCGTCACCCTGCGCCAGACCACAGAGAACGGTGTGCGCCCTGAGATTGCCGGTTTCGTCATTCCACTCTGCGCAACGATTCATCTGTCGGGCTCTATACTGAAGATCACCAGTTGCGCCATCGCATTGATGATGATGCAAGGCCTTGGTGTAGACTTTGTGCAGATGCTGGGCTTTGTTATGATGCTTGGTGTGACGATGGTTGCAGCTCCCGGTGTTCCCGGCGGAGCTATCATGGCGGCCCTCGGCATTCTGGAGAGTCTCCTCGGTTTCGATGCTTCGCAGCAGGCCATGATGATTACCTTGTACATAGCCATGGATTCGTTCGGTACGGCATGCAACGTGACGGGCGACGGAGCCATTGCGCTCATTATGAATACGATAAAGAAATAGTCAAAGCATATGATTCCCAAACTCGAAAACCGCAAGTGGAAAGTACTGACGAGCGAACAACTGCTCAACCGCGGCACGTGGATGAATCTGCGCGTGGAACGCGTGCAACTACCGTCAGGGAGCATCGTGCCCGAGTGGTTCGTGCTCGAGTTTCCCGATTGGGTCAACGTTATCGCCATCACCAAAGAAGGGCAGTTCGTCATGGAAGACCAGTACCGACACGCCCTCGGACAGACGGGCTTTGAACTTGTTGCCGGCGTCATCGATCCCGGCGAAACACCCCTCGAAGCAGCCCAGCGCGAACTGCGCGAAGAGACCGGTTTTGGCGGCGGAACGTGGACGCACTTTATGACCGTGTCACATAACCCCACAAACCACACCAATCTCTGCCATACCTTCTTGGCTACAGACGTTGAGCGGTTGAGCGAACAAAACCTCGAGGCCACCGAAGACATCCACGTCGACATCTTCACCCCTGAAGAAGTACTGCAGCTGCTCTCTGAAGGACAGTTCATCCAAGCTCTCCATGCAGCGCCGCTCTGGAAGTACTTTGCACAGCATCCCCAGAATCCCCTCGCACAGCCGCTATAGTCTCTTCGTTACAAGCCCACTCCCATATGCCCATGACTCCTCAAACTCTGTCCCTTTCTGTACTTCGTCCGTTGCTTCGTCCGCGTCCTGCAGACGGACACAAAGGCACCTTCGGACACGCGCTCGTCGTGGCCGGCCGATGGGGCATGGCTGGCGCTTCGGTGCTGGCAGCCAAAGCCTGCATGCGTAGTGGAGTAGGGAAGTGTACTCTCCACATCCCCCGTGCCAATAACGACATTGTGCAGATCAGTGTGCCCGAGGTGATCATCAGCCACGACCTTGACCAGCAGGAGTTTACCACGCCTGTATCGCTCGGCATCTACGACGCTCTCGCCATTGGCCCCGGCCTTGGTACATCAGCTCCCACCATCGAGGCTGTCGGCCGCCAATTGGCTATGGCCGCTGCTCGCAACACCAACGAAGTTCCCGCCGTCGTCACTCCTTGCGTGGTTGATGCCGATGCGCTGAACGCCCTTGCCCTGCAACCCGCGCTCTTCAGCATGTTGCCTGAGGACGCCATCCTCACGCCGCATCCTGCCGAGTATCGCCGCATGGCTGCCGATGAGGCTCCCCAACGCTTTGCCCAGCGTCTTGGCGTTTATCTCGTGCTCAAGGGTCATCCTACCCACGTCTATACCCCCGACGGCGGCTGCTACGAGTGCCCTTGGGGCAATAGCGGCATGGGCACAGCTGGCAGCGGCGACGTGCTGACGGGCATCATCGTGGCTCTGCTGGCTGAAGGCTATGCTCCTCGCGAATCTGCCCTTCTTGGGGTGAGCCTCCATGCGCTGGCAGGCGACGCTGCAGCCTGTAGCCTCGGTGAGCACTCGCTCATGGCCTCCGACATTATCGCCCATTTGCCCGAAGCCTTCAAATGCCTTGGCGTATAAGAGCACTGGCAGAAAACTCATCTCCTCCTCTTCTGCCGTCCCTCAACTCATTTTACTAACGATCCATTTCGCCTCCCAATGACCGACAACGTAGAGAGCCGCAATTTCATGGTGCTCAACGTAGGATTTGCACGCACGCTCCATCACTGGGGGTTGCGCGACCTTTCCTCCCCCTTCGCGCGCATATATTATGTAGTGGAGGGCAATGCTGTGCTGCATCTCCCCGTGGGCGATGTGGTGTGCCGCCCTGGCTATATGTATCTCATCCCCAACTTCATGCCGCACTCCATGGATTGCGAGCCGGGATTCAAGATTTACTATCTCTTTGTCTTCGAACGTTTCCGCGAGACCACCGACATCTTTGACGAACGCGAGTTCCCAATCGAGACCAAAGCCAACGAAGCTGCCGACCTGCTCTTCCGCAATTTCTGTCTGCTCTATCCCAATCTCTCGTTGCCCTACGACGATGCCGTTGCCTTCGACGCCCATCTCAGCTACAAACACTACGCAGAGTCGTATGCCACGATGGAAAGCTACGAGCACCTTCAGCTGCAGGGATTGGTGTGGATCATCTTCTCCTATTTCATGAAGCATTCGCGTCCCAAACTTGAGGTGGCTAACGAGCGCATCGTACGCATCGCAGGATACGTGCAGCAGCACATTGCCGAAGAGGTGACGACAGATGTTTTGGCCGACAAGGCCTGCGTGAGCAAGTCGCAACTGACCCGCCTCTTTCATCAGACTTTCGGCGTGTCGCCGCTGCAGTACGTCATCCGCAAGAAGATACAGCATGCACAGAAACTCCTCCTTACCACAGGCTATAGCGTGGCTCAAGTGGCACGTGCCGTGGGTTTTGCCGACGCCTCTTACTTCATCCGTCTTTTCAAGAAGAACATCGGCTTCACCCCGCAAGATTACCGCTCAAAGCTGAAATAGCGTAGGATTAAACGATGCTGTGATAGGATAAAAAACGCAAAAAGTCCGCGAATCGTGCCGATTCGTAGGACTTTTTTCTTTTTGTTTGTGGCTTATTTCGTAATTTTGCACCGCGAAACATCATATTATAGCACAATATAACGCAATGGTAAATCCTTCTGATAAAATCGCCATCATCGCTGGCGAACGCGAAATTACCTTCAACGAAATGCTGCAGTACGTCAGCCATTTCGCACAGCTTTGCCCGCAAGGCAAGGACACAAAGACCCTCATCTTCAGCGAAAATTGCGAAGGCTGGTTCTACGCCCTCTATGGCGTGTGGGCTGCCCAGGGAGTGGTGGTGCCCGTCGACGCATCGTCCACCATGGCTGACTTGGCCTATATCATGGGCGACTGCACTCCGCAGGCCATCTGGACCACCCACGACCGTGAATCACTCGTGGCCGAAGCTATCGCCAAGGCTGGAGTGAGCATGCGTATACTCTTCATCGACGATATGCAGCACGACGTCGTCACCGATTTGCCCATGGCCGACACTCGTTGCGATATGGGCGACATTGCACTCATCTGCTATACTTCGGGAACCACGGGCGATCCCAAAGGCGTGATGCTCTCCTTCGGCAATATCACCGCCATGGCCAATGCTGTGTGGAAGGAAGTCCCCATCTTCCACGACGAGGCCCGTACCCTTGTGCTCCTGCCCCTCCACCACGTGCTGCCCCTCGTCGGCACCGCTTTCATCCCTATGGTTGTGGGGTGTGGCGTGGCCATCAGTCCCTCGCTGGCAGCTGCTGATATTATGGGCACCCTCCAGCGCGGCAAAATTCGTATCATGGTGGGTGTGCCTCGTCTGTGGCAAACTCTCTACCGCGGCATCAAGGGCAAGATTGACGCCAGCTTTGTTACACGTGCTCTCTATAGCCTCTGCGAAAAAGTGCAGAGCAGATGGCTTTCACGACTCATTTTTACCTCCGTCCACAAGAAAATGGGCGGACATTTGAAGTACTGCATCTCCGGTGGTGCCGCTCTTGACTCCGACACGGCTCTTGGCCTGAAGACATTGGGCATTGCTGTGCTCGAAGGCTACGGCATGACGGAGACCTCGCCTATCATCTCCTTCACCCGCCCCGACGATATCCGCCCTGGTTGCGTGGGACTCCCCATGCCCTCCGTGGAGGTGAAACTCGTGGACGGCGAACTTTGCGCACGTGGCAAAAACGTGATGCAGGGTTACTACAACCGCCCCGAAGAGACGGCTGCCGTCATTGACAGCGAGGGCTTTGTTCATACCGGCGACTTGGCCACAATCGACGAGGCAGGACGCATCACCATCACGGGTCGCAAGAAGGAGATCATCGTGCTTTCAAACGGTAAGAACGTGAACCCTGTGGAGATCGAGGAGAAGATAGAACACTACGACAAGATCATCAAGGAGGCTGCTGTGACCGAGGAACACGATCTCTTGAAAGCCATCATCGTGCCCCAACCCGAGTGGGCCAACGGCAAGACCGATGCCGAGATGGAAGAACTCCTGAAACGTGAGGTGCTGGAGCCCTACAACCAGACCGTAGTGCCCTACAAGAAGGTCATGAGCCTCATGGTCTTCCACGGCGAACTGCCCCGCACACGACTGGAAAAACTGCAACGTTTCAAATTGCGCGACATCCTCAAAGGGGCTGCTGCTCCTGCGGAGGAGAAAGTGTCCGATTCTGCCGTTTCTGAACCCACGACCGAGGAGTTCCGCATCATTGCCGACTATATCGCTGCCGAAAAGCACGTAAAGGTGCGCCCCACGGACCATCTCGAGACCGATCTGGCCATGGACTCGCTCGACAAGGTTTCGCTCCAGGGATTCATTGAGCAGACGTTTGGTATCAAGTTCAGCGCAGACCAGATTGTGGCTTTCAAGAATGTGGGCCAACTCGCGGAGCAAATTGCCGAATCGAAGACTCATGTTGACGTGGAAGGCATCGATTGGCACAAACTCCTCACCCGCCCTGCCGACAATCTCCACATTCCCCACATGGCCACCACCGGCATCATCTTTACGCGTCTTTGTAAGTGGCTCTATCGCTTGATGTTCAAGTGCGAAGCTCATGGACTCGAGAATATTCCGACGGATGGTCCCGTCATCTTTGCCCCTAACCATCAGAGCTTCCTCGACGCTCCGCTCGTCGTGACCCATCTTAGTAGCGCCACACTCCGCAACACGTATTTCTACGCCAAGAAGGATCATGTCCGTGGTGCCTTCATGCGCATGCTGGCCCGCAACCACAACGTCGTTATCATGGATATGCGCACACTCAAAGATTCCATTCGCACCCTCGGTCAGGTGCTAGCCGACGGCAAGAATCTCGTCATCTTCCCTGAAGGCACTCGTACCCGAACGGGCCAGGTTGGCGTGTTCAAAAAGACGTTCGCCATCCTTGCGCGAGAGATCGGCGTCCCCGTCGTTCCCGTCTGCATCGAAGGCGCTTACGAGGCATGGCCTCGCACGAAGAAACTGCCTCGCCGCCACAAGGTGACGGTAACTTATCTGCCTCCTGTTTCCCCCTCGGCAGGCGAGAGTTACGAAGAACTGGCAGAGCGCGTGCGAGAGGCTGTCGTGGGCGAATTGTCAACTACGGGCGGCATAAAATCTTCAAAGAAGTAACTTTTTTTGAGAAAAAACGAGCAAAACCTTTGATGTTTCGCGATTTATGCGTAATTTTGCCGCGCTTTTTGCAGTTAATCTATCCCCACAAACAGTAACACTCATTCAATTTATCGTAATTTGAGACCTAACAAAAACGTTAAGAAAGAGCCGCAGTACAGAATCAATGAGCAGATTCGTGCTCGCGAAGTGCGTATCGTCGGTGACGATGTTGAGAGTCAGGTAATGCAGACTCGTGACGCCCTCCGTCTCGCTCAGCAGAAGGAAGTTGACCTCGTAGAAATCAGCCCCAATGCCGAGCCTCCTGTTTGTCGACTGATTGACTACAGCAAGTTCCTCTATCAGCAGAAGAAGCGTCAGAAGGAACTTAAGGCAAAGCAGGTCAAGATTGAGGTGAAGGAAATCCGTTTCGGACCCCAGACCGACGATCACGACTACAACTTCAAGCTCAAGCACGCTCAGGGCTTCCTTCAGGACGGCGACAAGGTGAAGGCTTACGTCTTCTTCCGCGGTCGTTCCATCCTCTTCAAGGAGCAGGGCGAAGTGCTTCTCCTCCGTTTTGCCAACGACCTCGAAGAGTACGGCAAGGTTGAATCTATGCCTGTTCTCGAAGGTAAGCGAATGACCATGTTCATCGCTCCCAAGAAGACGGCTCCCAAGAAGGCCGCTCCCGTTGAAGTTGACGATGACGTTGAAGAGGTTGAAGGCGAAACCGCAGCTCCCGCAGCACCCGCTAAGAAGCAGCCCAAGCAGAAGGAACGCAAGGAGTACACCCTCAAGGTGGAAGGCGAAGACTTCTAATTAGACATAGGGCAAGCAGTTTCAACGCTAAAGCCCTGTTAACAAACTTAGAGATTTCCAGTTCGGTGGAAGTCGATTACCAGTTCTTGCGGGAACTACCCCAGTTTCCATACACGCAAAAAAATCCCGCAAGGCGCTTCCCTAATCGGCCGAAGCAGACTGACTTCGATAGTCGCGCGCTGTGCCAGGTATGCGCAGCCGCACCGTACAAACTTTATTCATCTTTTTAATTAACAACAAACCAAAATGCCTAAAGTAAAGACTAATTCCGGCGCAAAGAAGCGTTTCGCTCTCACCGGAACCGGTAAGATCAAGCGTCACCACGCTTATCACAGCCACATCCTCACCAAGAAGACCAAGAAGCAGAAGCGTAACCTCGACCACGTAGCTATCGTTGACGGTACCAACGTAAAGCAGGTTCGCGAACTCCTTTGCATGCGTTAATCTGGTGAGCTTAGCTCTCTAAAACATCTTACCACAAAAGTCATTTATTCACCGAATGCCCAGCAACGAAAGTTCGAGTAGTTTCTAATTCTTAATTTTTAATTATTAATTGACTTAGGCTCGGCGCTGGCAATCAAAACAAAAAATCTACTATGCCTAGATCAGTAAATCATGTAGCATCTCGCGCTAAGCGCAAGAGAATCCTTAAGCTCACCCGCGGTTACTATGGTGCCCGCAAGAACGTGTGGACCGTTGCCAAGAACACTTGGGAGAAGGGTCTTACCTATGCTTTCCGTGACCGTCGTAACAAGAAGCGCAACTTCCGCGCTCTCTGGATTCAGCGTATCAACGCAGCTGCTCGCCTCGAAGGCATGAGCTACAGCCAGCTCATGGGTGGTCTCCACAAGGCAGGCATCGAGATCAACCGTAAGGTGCTCGCTGACCTCGCTGTCAACAACCCCCAGGCTTTCAAGGCCATCGTAGCAAAGGCTAAGTAAGCCTAAGCTACACATTTCCAATTCCAATTCCCAATCAATCGCATAAGGCCTGAACCCGCAAGGGCGAAGGCCTTTTTCGTTTCTTTTTCTGCTTGCTTTACGCATTCTCTTGCAGATTCCCCCAATTCCGCGACAATCGCAGTTTTATGTTTCAATTCAAGCAATTTGCAATCAACGATGATCGCTGTGCGATGAAGGTAGGCACAGATGGTGTGCTCTTGGGCGCATGGGCCGATGTGGCTCATGCAAAGCGTGTGCTTGACGTCGGAGCTGGATGCGGACTCATTTCTCTCATGTTGGCGCAGCGTTTCCCGCAGATTCATGTGATGGCGCTGGAACTAGATTCGGATGCGGCAATACAAGCGCAAGAGAATGCTGCCGAAAGCCCTTTTGCTATGCAAGTTGACGTGGTGGAGGGAGATTTCGCATACTTTGCTCTGCAGGATGATGGGCGCACTTTTGAGGCTTTTGACGCAATCGTCAGCAATCCGCCCTTCTTCGAAGAAGATTTGCTGCCGCCTGATGGGGCCCGTGCCAATGCGCGCCACACCGCGGCAGGGCTGAATTTCGAGAATCTCGTTGCGGGGAGCGCGCGACTTTTATGCGATGGAGGCACGCTCTCCGTCATCATTCCCAAAGACGCGCAGCTGCGCTTCCATGCCATCTGCAACCGCCATGGATTCTCCCTGCTGCGCGCCACGGACGTTCGTACCGTAATCCGTAAAGCGCCGAAACGTGTCATGCTCCATTTTGTGAAGAGCCGATCAGCGACGGCTGAAGTTCTGCGCGACGAAATCGTGCTAATGCAGGATGGAAAGCGCTCCGCCGCCTACGCCAATCTTTGCCATGACTTCTACCTTTGATGTTGTGTCGTCTTTTTGTTGTTATGGGATTTTGCAAATAGTGGTTTAGAGTTGTTCGGTTTCTGCCAATGTTTTTTCTGTTTTTCGTGTTTTGTGGTAAATAATACTAATTATTCCAAAATTTTTTGGTAATTTTGCACCATAAAAACTCAAACGCCAAAAATAGTATCCTCATACAGCATGTCTTCAAAAGGAAAAGTAACCAGACTCATACGAACCCGCGCGAGACGCCGATGGAAACGTCCTCTGTGGTTTCGTAAGTTGGTGCGTTACTGCATCTCCACGTTGGGAGGCATTACTGCAGAAACTGTATTGTTATGGATTCTGTCCGGATACGTTTGGAAAGGCTGGGAATTCGGCGTGAGTGTCGTGGCTCCCACCATCGGTTTCGAATTGTGTCTGCTTGTCAACTATAGCGCCGTACGCTATTTTGTGTGGCGAGATCGTCAATCGTCATTGTGGCGCTACCATTTGTCCAATGTCTCGGTCTATTGCGTCAAGATGGCTTTCCTCCTGCCCATCCGCTATGTATCGGGCGTCAACATCGTCATCTGCAATTTCGTGGCCATGGGATTGGCGGGACTGCTGAACTTCATCCTGAACGATACCGTAGTATTTAGAAAAAAACGTAACTGAAATGTCTCTAAGCCCCATGGAGCTTGTAGGACGTTTCAGTTACGTTTTTCGATTGTGTTCCGACAACATTTTAAGTTGGGGCCGACAATGCCTTGATTACTTTTTTTGAAAATGACCATTGACGATGGTCGCTTTTTGCATGTCTAAGAGCTGGAGGAGAGCATCGTTGATGGCGTCTAAAGGATAAGGCAACGCGTGGAAATCGGTAGGATGGTGGAGTGCTCCATCTGCAAGTATGCCGATGCAGGCCTCAATAGGAGTCGCTGCGCCCTCTTTGGCGGCGAGAGTCGCAGCAATTGCCTCGCCATCAGTTTTGCCTGACGCTGGTTTGATTTCTTCGCCGAAATAAGCCAGGAGCTGCTCTGCACGCGGCGTCTCATCGTCCTCGAGATAACGGAGGACGGCAGAGATGCGGCTGATGTACTGTTCCAGACGATCTTCGTAAACCTCCGGGGAGAGTACGATGCGCTCATGCTCGACACGGCGTTGTGTGTAAGTCACGTGTGGCTTGTGCTTCCGAGGCACGTAATGCAGGATTCTCAGACGCGTAAGGCCCAACAAACTATCGTAAACCTCGTCCTCGGTGCAGTCACATTCGCGAGCCAAAAATCCCTCATCTATATAAACGTACGTAGAGAACAATCCCTGATAATTGCGGAGAATGGTGTAGAGCACCCGCTCCGCCACAGGATTGTGAACCTTGCGCTCGTAGAGATCGTCGCGTCGCACAATAAACATGACGCGCGACTTGCTGTCGTCCTCACCGCTGTAGAGTAAGTAGCCCGCACGTTGCAGAATCTGCAGCGCAGCCTCCACGGTAGCCGGGAAGTAGCGGAACTTGCGGCAGAAATCGTTCAGGTCAAGTTCGTAATGCACCCCCATGCCGTCGCCCACAGCCTGCTGGAAGTAGCACGAAATGTCGTCGTAGATCTCGCGAATCTTTTCCTTTTCGGGGAAATTCTGCGCGATGCGTCGCAACATAGTGTGCTTGTCACTATCCGCATAGAAGAGAATGGCATCAGCATGTTTTCCATCGCGTCCTGCGCGTCCAGCCTCCTGAAAGTAGGCCTCGATGCTGTCGGGCGGATCCAAATGCAGCACAAGACGCACATCAGCCTTGTCGATGCCCATGCCGAAAGCGTTTGTAGCTACCATGACTCGCGCTCGTCCCTCCTGCCACATCTGCTGTCGCACGTCCTTTTCATCGCTCGAAAGACCGGCATGGTAGTAGCTTGCCGTGATGCCCTGTTCCTGTAGGAGCAGCGCAAGATCGCGAGTGCCGGCACGCGAGCGGACATAGACAATGGCGCACCCCTCCGTGGTCTGCAGCGTGTGTATGATGGCCAGCACCTTCTGGTCCGTCTTCACAACACGATAGTCCAAATTGGGGCGGTCGAAACTCATGCGGAAGATCTGTGCGTCTTCTGCAAATTCCAATTGGTGCACGATGTCCTTCGTCACTTCGAGCGTCGCCGTGGCCGTCAGACCTAACACAGGAACACCCGGCAAAAGCTGGCGCAACTTCTTTATTTCCAGGTATGAAGGGCGGAAGTCGTAACCCCATTGACTGATGCAGTGAGCTTCGTCGACGGTGATGAAACTCACGGGAATACGGTGTAGCTTGTCGAGGAAAATCTGTGACTGAAGACGCTCGGGGGAGAGGTAAAGGAAAGAGTAATGGCCCAAAATGCAGTTGTCCAGCTCGCGCAGAATCTGTTCGTGGTTCATCCCCGCATGCAGACACGTAGCTTTGATGCCACGCTCTTTGAGGTGAGCCACCTGGTCTTTCATCAGCGCGATGAGCGGAGTGATCACGATACACGTGCCCTTCATCATCAGCGCCGGCACTTGGAACGTCACGCTTTTTCCGCCGCCCGTCGGCATGAGGCCCAGCGTGTCGTGGCCCGCCAGAATGCTGTCGATGATTTCCGCCTGAATGCCTCGGAAGGCATCGTAGCCCCAATACCGCTTCAGCGTGGAGAGTGGGGTAGGCGTATCACCAGAAATCCCGACAGCGGTGCTGCCGGGTTCTGTGCCCTGGAATTCAAATTCGGGCCAGGGTATTTCCGTATCTATGTATTCGGTGTTATCCAAACGATCGATAGCGGGCTATGATGTTTATTCACACGGACGGATATCCTCAATCTGTAGCTGGATTTCACCACGCTTGTGGCTGTTCTCCTCGATGTTGTAGCAGATATCAAAGGCACGGCGCGTCTTGATGTAGCGGGCCTGAGAAGACTGTCCAAAGGCGATGCCGTTCATGATGTTGTTCGACTTGTTGTCCACGAGCTCCAGCTTGATGTGCTCCTGTCCGCGGCCTACGACCTTCGACGTGCCGTAGTCATACACACGATGCGTACAGAAATACGGACGCTCGTTGCCGGGGCCGAAAGGAGCAAACTTCTTCAGCTGCTGGTAGAACTTGAAGTGCACATCGCGGAAGTCCAAAATGCCTGTGATGTCGAGCGTCGCCTGTGTCTGTTCGTCGAGGATGTGGTCCGCTACGTACTGCTCGAAACGGCGTGCGAACTCCGGCACATGCTCCACCTTGAGCGACAGGCCTGCCGCATAAGTGTGTCCGCCGAAGTTCTCCAGAATATCGGCACACGACTGCACAGCCTTGTACACGTCGAACCCATTTACCGAGCGTGCCGAACCCGTGGCAATACCATCGCAGCGTGTCAGCACTACCGCAGGACGATAATACTGCTCCGTGATGCGTGAAGCCACGATGCCGATGACACCCTTGTGCCACTCCTCGTTATAGATCACGATGGCACGCTTGTCTTCCAGACCTTCCATGCGGCTCACCTGGGCCGTGGCCTGTTCCGTCATCTGGCGGTCCAGATCCTTGCGAGCCTCGTTGTACAGGTTGATATGCTGCGCCAACTCCAAAGCGGTGCTATATTCCTGCTCCACAAGAAGTTGTACAGCCTCTTTACCGTTCTGCATACGTCCCGAAGCATTCAGGCGCGGGCCAATCTTGAAGATGATATCGTTCATCGACAACTCATGCTCCGCCAAGCCACACGTCTCCACGATGGCCTCGAGGCCAATCGTAGGACTCGAATTCAGACGGCGCAAACCATGGTAAGCCAGCACGCGGTTTTCGCCCATAATCGGCACGATGTCCGAGGCGATGCTCACAGCGCAAAGGTCGAGCAGACAACCCAACTGGTTGAATTCGATGCCATTGCTTGCTGCGTAAGCCTGCATGAACTTGAAGCCCACGCCGCACCCTGACAGATGCGTATAAGGGTAGTGGTTGTCGCGGCGCTTCGGGTTGAGGATGGCCACAGCGGGCGGCAGCACCTCGTCCGGCACGTGATGGTCGCAGATGATGAAGTCCACACCCAGCTCTTTGGCGTATGCAATCTCGTCGATCGCCTTGATGCCACAGTCGAGCACGATGATGAGCTTCACACCCGTCTCCACGCAATAGTCGATACCCTTGGTCGACACACCGTAACCCTCGTCGTAGCGGTCGGGGATGTAGTAGTCGATGTTCTTGTAGTATTTGCTGATGAACTTATACACCAGCGCGACGGCCGTCACACCGTCCACGTCGTAGTCGCCGTAGACCATGATGCGCTCGTTGCGGCGGATGGCCTGGTTCAGGCGGTCGACAGCCTTCTGCATATCGTTCATGAGGAACGGGTCGTGCAGTTCCGTCAGCTGCGGACGGAAGAATCGCCTTGCCTCCGACGCCGTAAAGATGCAACGCTCGCGGAGCATTCGTCCAAACACCGGATGAATGCCCAGCTGCTCTGCCAGACGCTTCGCCTCTGCCCCTTCGTCGGGAGGCAGCGGCTCGTAGTTCCATTTGTATATCATTGTACGTACATTTTATGGCGCAAAGGTACGAATAATTTATGATATACGCGTATAGAAAAGAGGAGAAAAAGATAAACGTCATTTTTTTAGCTCTAAAATTTGCAATATCCGCTACTTTGCCGTATCTTTGCAGTGCAAAAGCGTGGGCCTATAAGCCTTATGACTCTGCTAACTCATAACCCCTAACCCATAAACCTTAAACCATAACCTCTTCCTATGGCTTCATTCTCAGAAAAAATCGGCTACGCTCTTGGTGACGCTGCTGCCGGTGGTATCACCTGGAAGGTGATGTCAATTGCATTCCCCCTCTTCTTCACCAACATCTTCGGACTCACCGTGGCCGACACCGCTACGCTCATGCTTATCGCACGTATGTTCGACGTCGTGACCGACCCCCTCATGGGCTCACTCGCTGACCGCACCCAAAGCCGTTGGGGTACCTATCGCCCCTGGCTCATCTTCGGCGCTGTGCCCCTCGGCCTCATCTTTGCCCTCCTCCTCTACACCCCCGAATTCGGCCCCGTCGGCAAGCGCATCTGGGCTTACGGCTTCTATCTCCTAATGATGGCCGTCTACACCGCTGTCAACGTGCCCTACGGTTCGCTTCTCGGCGTGATGACCGACGATGACAACGAGAAGAACCAGTTCTCCTCCTACCGCATGGTAGGTGCCTACGCCATGGGCTTCGTCACCCTCCTTGCCTTCCCCTATCTGCTGAAGATGGTGAGCAACGGCACCGGCGACATCGCCGACCAGCAGCACCAGTACGCTGTGCTTGGCGCAGGCCTCGGCGCTCTTGCCGCCCTCGGCACCCTCGCCTGCGGCCTCCTCACCAAGGAACGTCTCAAGCCTATCCGCGCAGAGAAGTTCACCTTCAAGCCCTTCGTTGACCTTTTCAAGAACAAGCCCTGGATCTACCTCACCCTCATCGGTATCTGCTCCAACTTCTTCAACGGCTTCCGCTATGCCGTGGCCGGCTATCTGATGCTCTACTGCCTCGGCGGCGACGTCACCGTGAGCGGTCTCATCATCAGCTACACCGTGTTCATGACCTTCGGCGAAGTCACCTGCATGATCTTCGGTGGCCTCTCACCCGCCTTCACCAAGTGGGTAGGCAGCAAGAAGAAAGCCTTCATCTGGTCAGCCATCATCTGCGCCGTTACCTCCGTCGCCTTCTTCTTCATCCCTATGGATCCCGCCTACATCTGGGTGATGATTGCCGTTGTCATCCTCACCTCCATCGGTATCGGTCTCTACAGCCCCCTCCTCTGGTCCATGTATGCCGACGTTGCCGACTACGCCACCGAGAAGAACGGTACCTCCTCCACCGGTCTCATCTTCTCCAGCGGTACCATGTCGCAGAAGTTCGGTAGCGCCATCTCCGGTGCTCTCGTGGCCCTTCTCCTCGGCGTAGCAGGCTTCATCAGCGGTACCGACGCCAACGGCCAGACCGTAGTGACCATCGCCCCCGAAGATATGGACAGCGTGAAGAATATGGTGTGGTGCCTCTTTAGCCTCTTCCCCGCAGCCATCGCCGTTCTGATGCTCCTCCTAGTGAAGCTCTATCCGCTGAAGAAATAGCCCCCTCCCGCTCGGCTTTGCCGCTTGCAACAAGCAAGAACTCCCCCAACTGGGGGAGGGCTCGGAGTGCTCCATAAACTCTAAACTCTAAACTTTTAACTCATCACAGAATGAATATTCCCTGGCAAGAGCGCCCCGCGGGCTGCTCTGACGTCATGTGGCGCAACGACGCAAACCCCATTGTCGACCGCTACGCCATACCCTCTTCCAACAGTATCTTCAACAGCGCCGTAGTGCAGCTCCCCGACGGCACCTTCGCCGGTGTCTTCCGCTGCGACAACAAGCGCGTGCAGATGAACATCTTTGCCGGATTCTCTAAGGACGGCATCCATTGGGACATCAACCACGAACCCATCCAGTTCGAGTGCGGCAACACCGACATGATCGACTCCACCTACAAGTACGACCCCCGCGTCACGTGGATTGAGGACCGCTACTGGATCACCTGGTGCAACGGCTACAAGGGCCAGCCCACCATTGGCCTTGGCTACACCTTCGACTTCAAGACCTTCTACCAGTGCGAGAACGCCTTCCTGCCCTTCAACCGCAACGGCGTCCTCTTCCCCGAGAAGATCAATGGCATGTACGCCATGCTCTCCCGTCCCTCCGATAGCGGCCACACCCCCTTCGGCGACATCTACCTCTCGTACTCCCCCGACATGAAGTTCTGGGGTCAGCACCGCCTCGTCATGCGTCCCACGCCCTTCGAGGACAGCGCATGGCAGTGCCTGAAGATTGGTGCCGGTCCTATCCCCGTGAAGACCGACGAAGGCTGGCTCCTTTTCTACCACGGTGTCATCGGCACCTGCAACGGCTACCGTTACTCTATGGGCGCGGCTCTCCTCGACCTTGAGCATCCCGACAAAGTCCTCTATCGTTCCATGGAGTATCTCCTCGCCCCCGCGAAGCTCTACGAACTTGCCGGCGATGTTCCCGGAGTAGTATTCCCCTGCACCGCAATGGTCGAAGGTGACAAGTGCACCATCTACTATGGTGCTGCCGATACCTACATTGCAATGGGCCACTGCTACATCAGCGAAGTCCTCGCCTGGCTGAAGAAGCAGTAAGGAGATTTGCTGCGAACAGAAACATACAAATAATGAAAAGTCCCACGACCGCTAGTGTTGCAGTCGTGGGACTTCTTGTTGCAATGTCATCTCATCGCTGTGGCTTACATCTTGTAGCCGTACTGTTTGCAAGTAGCTTCGAGTTCTTCTGGAGTCATACGAGTGTAGATACCATTGAGGTATCCTCTAATATGGCCTGTTGTGTAGGGCACAGGAATGAGGATGCTCATTTGATCATCGTCAACAGATTCGATGTACAAATAAGGATAGTTGGCCATCCAAGGATAGTCAGGATGTACAAATTTCTCTACTGCGTAAATTGCGCTGGTTTCCCAATCATATTCTGGAGTATACTGGTTAGTGCAATAATCCCCTCTTATCTCAAAGTCGTTTACAAAGACAACGAGTTTATCCTGCTTGAAATAGAAATGTATTGGGGCTGCTCCTAAAACACCACCGTGGTGAATGCCGTTTTCATCGAAATAGCCGCGGTAGTAATCATGAGTAGAACGTTCGCCTGTTTCGCCGTCAACAAAGTAAGTCGCGGTTTCTTTCCAACCGTTGTTGACCACCTTTTCCATGTAATCCTTTTCTGTGATTCTTCTGCTCATTACACGGCTGTTGGGATGTACCACATTGTCAGTGCGTTCGGGTACGTAGGTCTCTTCATCGTCATTGGTGCAGGCTGTCAAAGCAAGAGCAGCTGCAAGGAAGAATAGATACTGTTTCATAATTACGTGTATTATAAGTTTATGTTTGCAAAGTTACAATTAATATTTGAGAAAACCAAGATAGGGAGTCTATTTTAGGTTCTTCTGTTTTTCTCGTTAGC
>JAUNIC010000250.1 GCA_030523615.1 Bacteroidales bacterium | reverse complement strand
CGCTCTTTGAGCGCAAAGGTAATCATTTTCTAGTAAACATCGTGCATTTCTGCGGCATAAAATAGTGTTAGAGCGTGATTTTTAACATAATCCGACGAAAATGGAGTGTTGGAATAGGAGAAGTTTTATCAAAAGAGGATGTTTGTGCATGATAAGAAAAGAGTCGCTAAGACCTACGCCTACCATGCGGTAGCCACTTGGTTTAACACGAAATAATCACTTTCCGAAGAATTGGTTATCTTTCCCAAAATTCAGGTATAACCCAATATAAATAATGTGTGTAATTTTGCACCCGTATTTTCACAATAAAAACGATGAAAAGATTATTCACAATTCTTCTTACACTTTTTGCTATGGCCACATCAATATCTGCTCAGTCACTTACTGAACGCCAGAAGCATCTGGCAACCATCGCTGCACTTGAGGCTCAGGGCGACCTCGTTCGTCTCGAACCTGCTATCACCGCGGCTCTCGAAGGCGGCGTGACTATCAACGAGGTCAAAGAGGCATTCTCTCAGCTCTATGCCTATACGGGGTTCCCCCGTTCGCTCAATGCGTTGGGCGTATTGCAAAACATCGTTTCGTCCATCGGTCAGGATGGCGATGTGGAAAGTTTCATGGGCAAGTCCTGGACGCGCCCCGCTCTTTGGGACGACGCCCAAAAGGCGCTCGAAATCGGCACCGAGGTGCAGACGCAACTCTCTGGCCGCCCCTTCAACTACGACTTCTGTCCGCAGAACGATTACTACCTCAAAGCACACCTCTTCGGCGATATTTTTGCTGGCGATCAGCTCTCTGCTGCTGACCGTGAGATAGTTACCGTTGCTGCACTCTCTGCTCTCAAAGGCGTTGCACCTCAGTTGGCAGCACATAAGGCAGGAGCTGTAAATATGGGAAATAGTCAGGAAGTAGTAGATGAACTATGTAAGTACCTTTCTGATAACGGTCTCTCACAATGCGATGCCTCTGCTGATGCACAAGCCGGTTCATGGCCAAAGGGTAATCCGAATGATGCCTACGCTCAGTATTTCACAGGACAGAGCTACCTCGCGCAGATTCAGCCAAAGAATCTTGCGGAAGGCGAAAAGCCCGTTCAGAGTTATGCCAACGTGACCTTCGAGCCAGGTTGTCGCAACAACTGGCACATCCATCATGGCGCGCACCAGATACTCATCTGCGTCAGCGGCGATGGCATCTATCAGGAATGGGGCAAGCCCGCCATCCGCCTCCATGCTGGCGACATCATCGACATCCCGGAAGGCGCAAAACATTGGCATGGGGCAACAGCCGATTCGTGGTTCCAGCACCTCGCCGTCCACGTTCATGTGGGCGATCCCGAAAGCAACGAATGGTTAGAACCCGTCAACGACGAGCAGTACGCAGAGGCTAATAAATAAACAGAATAGGCAATAGATAATACGACACGCGCAGCGAACTCTTCGTGAATTCGCTGCGCGTATTGTGTATGCAATAGTGGCTTCTCAACTACCGCTTTGCCAAATCTTCTCTTTATTTACATACCGCACGGACGCTCTGGCCGTAGTCGCGGAGATTGGTGTCGATCCAATGTTCGGAGGTGGAGAAGAATACGAGGCTGCGGGCGTAGAAGTGGTTGCCGTCGTCGCGGGTGCCGGTGAGGAAGGAACCGTAGTTCTCGGCAAGGTAGAGCTCCGTACCCTGGCGCGTGCCGGCAGCGGGCAAGAAGATGCTGGCGCCCGAAGGCCCCGTCACGATGCAGCCTTTGTGGCCGTTCTGCTCCGTCCACGTCCAAGTGCAGCGGTCGCAGAGTTCCTGCATTTCGCCGAGGGTGGGCAGACGCCAATCGCCGCCCCACTCTGCCGTGGCCACATCGTAGTCAGGCATGCCGCAGATGCTGGTGAGCGTCTGCTCGCAGTTGGTGTCGAAGTAAGTGTTCCAGTTGTAGTCGCCTTTCTCAGCCTTTTCGGCCCATGCGAAATAAGCACCGGTCTCTTCGGGAGCCGTTGCGCCAACATTGCACGAAGCCCACTTCACACTGAGGCCGAGATCTACGGTCTCCACATTGTCGGGCGCCTGAAGAGGCACGCGTTCCACGTCGTAGAACTCGATGCTGACCACGTCGCCTTCCTTATAGTCTACGCGCGTGCCGTCGGACTGGAAGATGGTGACATTCTGTGCAAAGGCGCTGGCGCAAACCATTGCGAAGAGTGAGAGAAAAATACGAAGTTTCATAAGCTTATATTTCTTTTTGTTATTTGCGATGTTTCTGGGGGAATTCGGTTTTGCTCCGCACTTACTGCACCTTCACCTCGTCGATCTTCACGATGCCGTTGACAATGGCGTAGATGGTGAGGCCGCTGACGGAGTGGATATCGAGTTTGCGGGAGATGTTTTTGCGGTGGGTCAGCACAGTATTGACGCTGATGAAGAGCTGCGCCGCCACCTCCTTGTTGGTCATGCCGCGCACGATACACGCTACAATCTGCTTCTCGCGTTCTGAGAGACTCTCCTGTGTGGCATCGACCGAAACTGCAACAGACGGCAGCGGATTCTGGGCTTTGACGCGTTCCTCAAGGATTTCAACGGCGGGGATGAAAAGCGCATCCTCCATCTCGCAATGTTGGCGCAGGTCGGCCTCGCAATTGTAGATGCTGAAGAGCACGTTGCACAACAAGTCGGACGATTTGTCGTCGGTCGGCGTGTAATACTTGATGATGATGTTCTTCAGTTCCTGAAGCTTGCGGTCCATTCCCTCGTGGCCCTTCGAGGCGTAGGGCAGAAGGTTTTCGGCAGGCAGGCGTCCGGCGAGGAGTTCGTCGACGTAGCGGAAGATACGCTTGTTCTCGAAATCCATGTGTTTGCGCACCTCGCTCAGGTATTCGTCGTAGAACTTGAGGATGAGGAAGGCCACCTCGTTCTGTCGCGAGCAGTCGATAGCATCGAGGAGTTTGCGGCGAATGTGTGCCAATTGGAAGTTCAGGAAGAAGTCGTGCGCCACCTTGAGGTGCTTGACGAGTGTGGGCACACTGACTTTGTCCACATAGAAGGGCGCCACGCTCTTGCCGTTCTTCATGAAGTTGGCCACGGCGAGAAACGTCACGGTGTCCACGTCGGACTCTTCACACACCTCGCGCACAGTCTTGTCGCCCACGCCGAGCTGTATGCCGAATCGGCATATCATCTGTAGCAGCGAAGGTTGCGAAGCGATGACATCGCTCATGCGGTCGGTTTCTTTGTAGCTGAATGGCATGGTCAGAGGTTTTATGGGTGCACAATTGCGCTAATATATTTTGGTAACTATATACATTTAGGCCCCAAGGTAAAACAGAAAATGGGCGCTTAACGGGTTTTACGTCCTCGCTGACAGAGCGCCCTGG
>JAUNIC010000249.1 GCA_030523615.1 Bacteroidales bacterium | reverse complement strand
TCATCATTTAATCGTCATTTCCTTTACTGCGTAGCTGCTACCGCCGTACATGTCGATGACGAAGAGGACGTAGCGGATATCGACACAGATGCAGCGCTGGAGGGCGGGATTAAAGCGGAGATCGGAAGAAAGGCTCTCGATGTTACCGTCGAAGGCCAGACCGATGAGTTCGCCCTTGGCGTTGAGCACAGCCGAACCGGAGTTGCCGCCCGTGATGTCGTTGTTCGTGAGGAAGCAAGTTTGAAGCTCGCCGTCTTCGCGAGCGTAACGGCCGAAGTTCTTGTCGAGCCAGAACTTGCGGAGGGGCTCGTCGATGACGTAGTCAGGGTCGTTGGGATTCTCCTTCTCCATCATGCCGGAGAGTGTGGTCTTCCAGTCGTAGCGCACGGCGTCGCGAGGCTGGTAGCCGCCTACGTGGCCGTAAGTCATGCGGAGTGTGAAGTTAGCGTCAGGACTCTTGGCCCAGTCGTACATCTCGCAGAGGCCACGCACATAGATGCGGTTGAGTTCGACAATCTCGTGATTATAGTGGTCGAGAGCGTCGGCGTAGGTGCGCTCCATGAAGTTGACGACTTTCTTCGTGTGCTTGTAGAGGGGATCCTCGCGGAGCTGCTGGGCAGAGCAGTTCATGACAAACTCTTCAGCGGTCTTGTAGCTGCGGAAGGCCGAGGTGGTGTAGAGGTTGCGGAAGTATTCCTTGATTTCGTCGGCCGTCTTGCCAGCAGCAAAGGCGGGCTGGGCTTCGAGACGGTGTTTCTCCGTCCAATAGGGGGTGAGGAGCAGCATCTTGTCGAGGTCGTACTGCATGTCAACGCTTCCGGCCGACTGCATATAAGAATCGAGCAGTGCCTTGCGGTCAGCATCGGTAGCGGTTCCCTTTTCAAGCTTGTCGAGGAGCGCGTCCATTTGCGAAGGACGTACCCAGAAACTGCCAGCGGCGAAGGTGTACTGGAAGAGATTGCGGTCGTAGATGGAGTCCTTGTAAGTCTCGCAGCAGGCGTTGATACGGTCGATGATGTCGAGGTATTCAGCGTTGCCGCTCTGCTCGGCGAAGGCGCGGAAGAGGGCCTCTTCCTCAGCCTTGATGTCGAGGAGGTGCGTCTTCTTCACGCTCTCGTTCATACCGCCAAAGTTCTTTGTCACGTTGCCGAGGCTCATGTAGTCGTCGGCATATTTGAGGGCGAGCTTGGGATCGCTGTCCATCTGCTGCTTCATAAAGTTGAGTTCAGCTTCGCCGGCGAGGTTGATGGGCTCGTTGGTGCTGCCGCAGCGGAGTTCCACCTGAGACTTGGTGAGGTAGCGGCTTGTGCGGCCGGGGAAGCCCATAATCATGGTGTAGTCGTTCTCCTTCACACCGTTGAGGCTGACGTGGAGCCACTTCTTGCACTGCAGCGGTTGGTTGGCTTTGTCGTATTCAGCAGGCTGGTTGTCGGCGCCGGCGTAGATGCGGAACATGGCGAAGTCAGCGTTGTGGCGCGGCCAAACCCAGTTGTCCTGGTTGAAGCCGTACTGCGCAATCTGCATGGGAGGATTGACCACGAGGCGCACATCGCTGTAGGTCTGCTCGTAGAAGGCGTAGAACTGATTGCCGCCGAAGTAGGGTACGATGCGCATGGAAATGCCCTTCGTGTCGGCCAGGCCACTCTTCTTGAGAAGCTTCTCGGCGAGCGGTTCGAGGAATTCCTGGCTCTGCATGGTGTAGACGTCGACCTTGGTGGCCTTTTTGCCCTTGCCTTTTACTGCAGCCTTCTCCACTTCAGCCGTCACGTCATCAATGCGGATGACGAAGGTGAACGTGAGATCGGGGCAGGGGAGCTCTTCTGCGCGGCTCTTGGCGAAGAAGCCCTGATAGAGGTAGTTGTGCTCGTTGGTTGAAATGTCGTGTACGTACGAGAAACCGCAGTGGTTGTTCGTCAGCACGAGGCCCTCGCTCGAGACGAGTTCGCCTGTACAGCCAGCGCCGAAGATGCCGATGACGTCGCGCAGCGAAGGGGAAGTTTCGGAGTAGAGTTCGGTGAGAGGCACCTGCAGACCCGCTTTGCGGAGCGAGTCCTCAAGGTGCTGCTGCTCGGCAAGCTTGAGCAGCCACATACCTTCGTCGGCCTTGGCATTGCCAAAGGCGAGAAGGGCGATAAGAGAAAGGATGATTTTCTTCATCGTATTATATGCGAAATATTAATTTTTAAGTCTTAATTTTTAATTGGACTCAATGCACCGTTACCATTGTGGCGCCGAAGCCGTACTCCTGGAAGGACGCGTCTTGATGCGTGCAGTTGCGGTACTGTGTCTTGAGTTGCTTGATGAGTGCATTGCGGAGCACGCCGTCACCCTTGCCATGGATGAAGACGATGCGACGACCCTTCTCCTTACGGTGGGCCTCCATCGTCTTGCGCACCACCTTGAGTTGATAGTCGAGGATGGCCTTGGCGTCCATACCGGTAGTGTCGTCGAGCAGACTCTCGACGTGCAGGTCGATCTCGATGATGCCGTTGCGGTCGGTGCCGCGGAAACCAGGCAGAGCGCCTTCCTTACGGGCCGGAGCGACCCCCCTCTTTCCCCCCGAGCGGGGGGAGGAAGTATCTTCGCCCTCAGCGTTGTTGAGCGCCTGTTGGAGCTGTTGGGCGTCGACGCTGACGTTGCGGGCGGGCTGGTCGTCGCGTACGAGATCATAGATGAGGGCGGGCTCGTCGAAGAACTCGTTACCTGCAAAGGTGTGGAGCTTGTAGAACTTCGTGCCGTCGAGACGCAGCGTGATGCTCATTGGCGTCTTGATGTCGAATGTCTTGTCGACCTTGTAGGCAATGAACTGGATGGTCATGCGCTCAAACTCGGGCAAGGCCTCGCGCTGGAACTTCTCGAGGAACACCTTCATGTTGGGTTCGGCCATACCTTCGTGGCGCACCTCGTACTTCGTGCCCTCCTGCGTGAGGATGATGTAGCGCACATAGTAGTTCGAGTCGTTGATGAAGTAAGATTCAAACGCTCCGTCGGTGTTGGCGGGCAGATAGCCAAGATAGAGATTCAACGTGTCGGCACCGCGGCGCTCGAGAGGACGGGCGTGGAAGGTCATGGGCTTGTCGGCGATGTCGATTTCGACGTCATCGTCGTCGAACAAAGCTGCCGAGCCGTTTTGCACGGTACCGTCATCGTTGTACTGCTTGGCGGTGTGAGCGCTGAGGGCGGCCTTGAGGCTCGTGGGGGCGGGGCCTTCGGGGGCCTTCACCTCTTTGGTCTTTGTTGCTGTGCGGTTGGGACGCACAAAATTGTATTGGTCGGTTTCGATGACGACGATTTCGCTCGCCATGTAGGGCACTTCGAATCCCGTCTCGTCCTCGACGAGCACGATGTCCTTGCCCTGGAACCCCGTTAT
>JAUNIC010000038.1:20636-21332 GCA_030523615.1 Bacteroidales bacterium | reverse complement strand
GCGTTTTCGGGAGCTTGCGACCGTTTTCCAGCGCCCCCAGCCGAGGACACGTAAAAAACATTTGGCGCATTTTCTGTTTTACCTATTCATTTCCCGGATGAACCTTTTTTAGGGAGGTGCAGAACGCTTTGTCCTGGCGATTTTAATTTTTAATTGTTTAGAATCCCCCGATGCTGTTGCTGATGATGATGGCGAGGACCACAGCGGTGATGGCGCTGTAAAGCCAGTCGCGCTCCTGAAGAAAGTCGAAGAGCGAGAGCACGACGCGGGTGATGGGGGTGAGGAGCAGGGCGATGACGCCCATCTGGATCATGCTGCGTCCGCTGCCGCCCAAGACGCCGTGCCAGATGCCGTCGAGGGTGGTGTAGTCGGTCTCGGCCGAAGCTTTGGCGTAGTCGAAGGTGGTGTAGTCGGGCATGGGTTCGCCGCCGTGGCGCACAAGGTAGATGATGCCGCCTATGGCCGCTATGGTGCAGGCAATGGTCACACCCCAGCGGAGTGTGTTGCCGATGATTTGTTGCAGGTCGTGTTTCATATTTTTCTTTCCCCAAGCCAGGATTTTCTTGGGTGGCGATATTTTGTTTTTTCTTGGCGAATTATTGTTTTCTCTCAAAGATATTTATCGACTCACGGCTGTGACACGATCGTTTCACGTCTGTGCGACTATTGTGCCACAGGTGTGCGACTATTGTGCCA
>JAUNIC010000038.1:4310-20626 GCA_030523615.1 Bacteroidales bacterium | reverse complement strand
TCTTTGAGGGAATTGCTTATTTCTTTGAGGCAGTCAACTGTGCCGCAAAGGCGCTGCCGACGCTCTGCGCAGACGCATCAATGTTCGAAGCCGCCGGTGAAACCCATGTAGATCATGTTGGCGGCCACGGCAAAGACGGCGAAGGCGAAGATCTTGCGCAAAAGGCTCACATTGAGGTACTTCAGCAGTCGCGCACCGGTGAGGGCGCCACCGAGCACGCCAATCATGACGGGGAAGGCGATGCTGGGCACAATGTTGCCGCGCTGCAGATAGACGACCGCCGAAGCGCAGGCCGTCACACCGATCATGAAGTTCGACGTCGTGGTGCTCACCTTGAAAGGCACCTTCATCAGGTTGTCCATGGCGATAACCTTGAGCACACCGGAGCCGATGCCGAGGATGCCGCTAAGCATGCCGGCGATGGTCATTACGGAGAAACCGCCCGCCACATTGCGCAGCTCATAGTCCTGCTTTGTGCCGTCGGGCTGGGGCCAAGAGCCGAAGAGCTTGAGGCGGCGCGCCGTTTCGCTGCCTTTGACGCCGCTGTGGTCCTCCTTCTTGACGAACTGCATGGAGCCCGTCAGAATGAGCACGCAGCCAAAGATGATGGCGATGACGGAGTTGTTGAGATAGATGGCCACAGCCGCACCGAGGACGGCACCGATGCTCGTGGCGATTTCGAGAAACATACCGAGGCGGATGTTCGTGATGCCTTCCTTGACGTAGGCGCTACCCGAACCGCTTGATGTGGCGATGGAGGCCACGAGGGCAGCACCTACGGCGTAGTGGAAGTCGATGCCGAAGCAGAGCGTCAGCACGGGGATGACCACCACGCCACCGCCGAGGCCGGTGAGGCTGCCCAGAAGTCCCGCAGCGTATGCTGCAAGGAGCATAATGAGTGTAAAAGTGAGGATTGTCATAGGGACCCCCCGAGCCCCCCGAGCGGGGGGTGAGTTACTGTGGGGGGGGACAGTTTTTTTAATGATTGTTGATGGAGTGAGTTATTTGCACGCAAAGTTACACTTTTTTTTAACTTTTAGGGCTAATTATTTATATTATTCGCGCAAAATATCGTATCTTTGCCGCAAAATAGCTATTTGTATTAACCAAAGGGCTCGTCATCCCCCTCAGCAAAAACGAGCCCTCCCCCTAACGGGGGGGAGATGGAGGGGGGCTTTTATGCAAACTTTTGAACTCATTGCAAAGACCTTCCAGGGTCTTGAAGAAGTCCTCGCACAGGAACTCATCGAACTTGGCGCCAACGACGTACAGATTGGCCGCCGCATGGTCAGCTTCACCGGCGACAAGAAGATGATGTACCGCGCCAACTTCTGCCTCCGCACCGCAGTGCGCATCCTCAAACCCATCAAGCACTTCAAGGCGAAGGACGCCGACGACGTCTATACCGCCATCCGCAGCGTCGACTGGGCTCAGTACCTCGACCTTACCACTTCATTTGCCGTCGATACAACCGTCTACAGCACGGAGTTCCGTAACAGCCGCTTCGTGGCCTATAAGGTCAAGGACGCCATCGTCGACTATTTCGTGGAGCGCGAAGGCAAGCGCCCCAACGTGAGCGTGGCCAATCCCGGCCTGCGCCTCAACATCCACATCGCCGAGGACGACTGCACCCTCTCGCTCGACTCCAGCGGCGAGAGCCTCCACCTCCGCGGCTATCGCGAAGCCAGCGTCGAAGCGCCCATCAACGAGGTGCTTGCCGCCGCCATCATCAAAATGAGCGGTTGGAAGTTCGACTGCGACTTCTACGATCCCTTCTGCGGTTCCGGCACGCTGCTCGTCGAGGCCGCCCTTATGGCCAAGAACATCTACCCCGGCGTGTTCCGCAAGAAATTCGGTTTCGAAAACTGGCCTGACTTCGACCAGGAGCTCCTCAACGAGATCTACGACGACGACAGCGAGGAGCGCGAGTTCAACCATAAGATTTACGGTTTCGACCTCAACGTTCACGCCGTTGCTGCTGCCCAGGCCAACATCCGCTCCGCCCACGTGCAGGATTGCGTAGAGGTGGCGCAGAGGGATATTCGGGACTTCCCGACCCCCCCAGCCCCCCGAACGGGGGGAGAGGATACTCCTGTAAATGAAGAGTTCTCAACAGACGAGGTAACCGTTCCCCCCGTTCGGGGGGCAAGGGGGGTCCTTGTCACCAATCCTCCTTACGGCGAACGTCTGCGTCCTGAATACTTGACCGTCATCTACAAGACCCTTGGCGAGGTGCTCAAGAAGCGCTTCACCGGCGGCGAGGCTTGGGTCATCTGTTCCAAGGAGGAACTCTTCGACGCTATGCGTCTGCGCCCTTCGTTCAAGGTGCCTCTTCAGAACGGCAGCATCGATTGCGAGCTCCGCAAGTACGTGACCTTCTCGGGCAAACTCGAGGACTTCCGTGGCGAAGGCGGCATCGTGAAGACCGACGGCGAAAAGCGCGTCATGGGCGAGAAGAAGCGTTTCCGCGATGGCCGCGAACGCACCTTCAGCCGCAAGTACAGACCCACCCCCAACCCCTCCCTGCGAGGGAGGGGAGAAGATACTGAGGAAAACGGCGGCTGGAGAGACAGGGCGTCCTCTCCCTTCCCTCGCAGGGAAGGGGCAGGGGATGGGTCTTTCCGTCGCGACGAGGACCTCTTCGAGGACGACGAACTCGCTGCCCAGTACCGCAACCTCCGCAGCCGTCACCGTTCCTTCGAAGGTTCACGCGATGCCCGCGACCGCAAGGAGCGCGGCGAGGAGCGTCCGCGTGGTGGCCGCGACTTCAAGGGTGGCCGCAAGGGTGGCGACTTCGACCGCAAGGGCGGCCGCGACTTCCGTGGTGGCGACCGCGACTTCAAGGGCGGTAAGAAGCCCTTCAAGCCTGGCCGCGATAAGAAATTCTAAAACAATGACTATCATGAAACATCTCATACTGACGGTTTTTGCCCTTTTCGTTTCCATGACCGGCATAGCACAGACCCTCAAGACGCCCACGCTTGACGACCTCATGTGGGGCGGCACAAACTATTGGAACCTCCAGCCCAAGACTCCTGCCACAGCATGGTGGGGCGATGCCCTCGTCCACACCGACGTTGAGGCGTGCACCATCAAGTTCGACGCGCGTCCCACGCAACCCTCACGCAATCGCATGGCTACTAACTGCCTCTTCACCCTCGACGACGTCAATGCCGTACTCCCCGAGGGCGACAAGATGCGCACCCTGCAGAACGCCGTCTTCCCCGACGGCAGCCAGACCATTGTACGCCTCACGAGCGACAACAGCCTCTTCCTCTACGACTGGAGCGCACGCAGCATCGTGTGGCGTGTAGACCGTGTGAGGGGTGCCCAGGCGGCCAGCTTCTCGCAGAGCGCCAAGGCTACGGCTTACGTCAAGGATGACAACCTCTTCGTGCGCAACGCTGAAGGTCGCGACGCGCAGCTCTCCACCGACGGCTCGCGCCAGATTGTCTATGGCCAGAGCGTGCATCGTCAGGAATTTGGCATCGAGGATGGTCTTTTCTGGAGTCCCAAGGGCAGCGCCCTCGCCTTCTACCGCATGGACCAGACAATGGTGACGGACTTCCCCCTCGTCGAACTTCCCCTTGATCCCGGAGCCGACGAGCCTGGCAAGGTGGCTACCGTCGCTCAGCTGGCTCCCGAGGCTTATCCCATGGCCGGTATGGACATCCACAAGGTCACCGTCGGCGTCTACAACATGGCCACGGGCAAGACGGTTTACCTCCGCACGCCCGAGGTGCGCACCGAGTTCCACGAGGGTGGCGAGGCCGTGTACTTCAGCAACATCTGCTGGAGTCCCGACGAGAAATACATCTTCATTCAGGAGTTGCCCCGTACGCAGGACCGCAGCGACCTCGTGGTTTACAGCGCTGAGACGGGCGAGCGCCTCGCTGTGCTCAACACCGAAACCAACGCTCGCTTTGTCGAGCCTCAGCATCCTCTGACCTTCATTCCCTGGGATCCCAGCAGCTTCATTTTCCAGAGCGAAAAGGACGGCTTCAACCATTATTATGTGGGCCAGTTGGCTCCCGATGCCCGTAGCATCAAGTCTTGGCGCCAACTCACCAGCGGTGAGTATGAGGACCTCGAACTCCTTGGCTTCAACACGCAGACGAAGGCCATCATCGCCAGCACCAACGAGAGCGGCCACATTCGCGAGAATGTCTACGCCATCGACTACAAGACCGGCCGCCGCACGCTCCTCGACAATGGCGTGGGTGTGCATCGTTGCATGGGTCTCTCGGAGAATGGTCTTTACTACGTGGACCGCTGGTCAAAGCCTGACCTCTACCGCGAGGTTGACGTGATGCCCACGAGCGTAGGCAAGAAGGTGCAGTTCCCCGTCGGTACTGCCATCAACACGCTCCAACAAAACGTGGAGAGTCCCTGGAAGGACTACACGATGCCCGAAGTGGAGGGTGGCCGAATCACCGCTGCCGACGGCGTCACTCCTCTTTATTATCGTATGGTGCTCCCCGTGGGCTTCGATCCGACAAAGAAATATCCCACCGTGGTTTACGTCTATGGTGGTCCTCATGCTACGAACGTGAAGGAAAGCTGGTGTTTCCAGATGCGCAACTGGGAGGCGCACATGGCTAACCGCGGCTATCTGCTCTTCATCCTCGACAACCGTGGTTCGGGCGACCGCGGCTTCGACTTCGAGAGCTGCACGCACCGTCATCTCGGTGACATCGAGATGGAGGACCAAATCAAGGGCGTGGAGTTCCTCAAGACGCTCCCCTATGTTGACGCTGACCGTATGGGTGTGCACGGCTGGAGTTTCGGCGGTTTCATGACGACCAACCTTATGTGCTCTTATCCCGACGTCTTCAAGGTGGGTGTGGCCGGTGGTCCCGTCATCGATTGGCGCTACTACGAGGCCATGTACGGCGAGCGCTACATGGATGCTCCGCAGGACAACCCCGAGGGCTACAAGAGCACCTCGCTCGTGGGTAAGGCCAAGAATCTCAAGGGCCGTCTGCAGATCATCGTGGGTTACAACGACCCCACTTGCGTGCTCCAGCACAACCTCGCCTTCCTCCGTGCTGCCGAGGATGCCGGCACTCAGCCTGATTACTTCGTCTATCCCGGACAGGGCCACAACATGATGGGCAAGGATATGGTGCACCTCCACGAGCGCATCACCCGCTACTTCGACGACTATCTGAAGTAACGCCCACTGCGACGACTATCTAAAGCCCACGCCGTAGTTTCCCGCCTTATCGGTGTGAGCCACACTCGTCCAAACATAGCAATTCCCCCGAAACAAGCCAACGCTGGCAGCTTCGGGGGAATTGTTTTTTAGAGCAAACAAAGGGCGCAGGGCCCTCGATGATGCGAGATTAATCCTCGATGAGGTTCTTGCCGGTCATTTCGGCGGGCTGCTCGAGACCCATGATGTGGAGGAGCGAGGGAGCCACGTCGGCGAGAACACCGTCAACAACCTTGGCGTTCTTGTTCTCAGTTACATAGATGAAGGGAACGGGGTTGAGAGAGTGAGCAGTGTTGACGCTGCCGTCGGGGTTGATGGCGTTGTCAGCGTTGCCGTGGTCGGCGATGATGATGGTCTCGTAGCCAGTAGCCTTGGCAGCCTCAACAACTTCGTTGACGCACTGGTCGATGGTCTTCACAGCCTTCTCGATAGCCTCGTAGATACCGGTGTGGCCCACCATGTCGGGATTAGCAAAGTTCACAACGATGAAGTCGTACTTGTCTTCCTTGATGCTGGCAACGAGCTTGTCCTTTACCTCGGGAGCGGACATTTCGGGCTGGAGGTCGTAGGTGGCTACCTTGGGAGAAGCAACGAGCACGCGCTCTTCACCTTCGAAGGGAAGTTCGCGACCACCATTGAAGAAGAAGGTTACGTGAGCATACTTCTCGGTTTCAGCGGTGTGGAGCTGACGGAGACCCTTGCTGGAGAGATATTCGCCGAGGGTGTTGCTGACGTTCTCCTTGGGGAAGAGGATGTTGACGCCGGTGAAGCTGGCATCGTAGGGAGTCATGCAGTAGTACTGGAGGCCGGGGATGGTCATCATGCCCTGCTCGGGCATATCCTGCTGGGTGAGGACGATGGTCATTTCCTTGGCGCGGTCGGGGCGGTAGTTGAAGAAGATGACAACGTCGCCTTCCTTGATGGTGCCGTCAACGGTGCTGTTGTTGATGGGGAGAACGAATTCGTCGGTCACGCCTTCGTCGTAGCTTTCCTGCATAGCCTGAACCATGTCGGTAGCCTGCTTGCCTTCGCCCTTGACGAGAAGATCGTAGCCCACCTTCACGCGTTCCCAACGCTTGTCGCGGTCCATAGCGTAGAAGCGGCCCACGATGCTGGCGATGCGAGCACCCTTGGCGTCGCAATGAGCCTGGAGGTCAGTGATGAAGCCCTTACCGCTCTTGGGGTCGGTGTCGCGACCGTCCATGAAGCAGTGTACGAAGGTGCGGTCCTGCACACCGTACTCGGCAGCGATGTCGACGAGCTTGAGGATGTGGCCGAAGCTGGAGTGCACACCACCGGTGGAGGTGAGACCCATGAGGTGAACGTTCTTGCCGTTCTCCTTTGCATAGCCGTATGCCTTCTTTACTTCGGGATTCTCGAGGATGGAACCGTCAGCGCAAGCGCGGTTGATCTTCACGAGGTCCTGATAAACGATGCGGCCGGCGCCGATATTGAGGTGACCTACCTCGGAGTTACCCATCTGACCGTCGGGGAGACCTACATTCTCGCCGCTGGCCTGAAGCTGGGAGTGGGGATAGTTAGCGTTGAGATAGTCCATGTAAGGAGTGGGGGTCTGGAAGATGACGTCTCCCTTGCCCTGAGAGCCAACGCCCCATCCGTCAAGGATCATAAGAAGTGCTTTGTGTGCCATGATTGTTTTGAGTTATTTAGTGGTTTAGTAATTTCGCGTAAAGGGTTCGTCGTGCGTATATGTCTTCTTTTTACTAAAGAAAAATGACAAAATGTTCCCTTTCAAGCCGCAAAGTTACGAATTTATTGGATTGTGGCAAAAAAAAAGACAAATATTTGTGATAAATCAAAAAAAATGCTTAATTTTGCGGACGAATAAACTAAAAGTCGAACAAGCACGGCTTAACAACTTAAATATCAGCACGCTGTGAATTGCCCAACTTACCATATTCCAGTGCTTTTGCGCGAAACGGTCGATGGTCTCAACTGTCGGCCTGATGGAGTATATCTTGACATGACCTTCGGAGGCGGTGGCCACAGCCGCGAAATCCTCAGCCGACTCGCTACCGACGGCCACCTCTACAGCTTCGACCAGGATGCCGACGCAGAGGCCAATGTGCCCGAGGGCGAAGAGCGCCTCACATTCGTGCGCTCCAACTTCCGCTACGTGACCAACTGGATGCGTTACTACGACCTTTTCGATCCTACGGCAACTCCCGAGGAGCAAGGCAAGGTTGACGGCGTGCTGGCTGACCTCGGCGTGTCGAGCCACCACTTCGACGCCGAAGAGCGCGGATTCTCCTTCCGCTTCGACGCGCCACTCGACATGCGCATGAACGGTCGCGGCGGACAGACGGCGGCCGATGTGCTCAACAACTACGCCGAAGAGGACCTCGCGCGCATATTTAATATATATGGAGAGCTGAAGAACGGACGCAAACTCGCTGCAACCGTCGTGAAGGCCCGCGGCCAGAAGTCGTTCGTAAAGATTGAGGACCTTCTCACTGTGGCACGCCCCATGATGCCGCGCGAACGCGAGAAGAAGGAACTCGCCAAGGTGTTTCAGGCCTTGCGCATCGAGGTGAACCATGAGATGGAGGCGCTGGAGGAGATGCTCCGCGGCGCTATCCGCGTGCTGAAGCCCGGTGGTCGACTGAGTGTGCTGACCTACCACAGCCTCGAGGACCGCATGGTAAAGAACTTCATGAAGGCCGGCAACATCGAGGGCAAGGTGGAGCAGGACTTCTTCGGCAATCGTCTCGCGCCGCTGCGACAGCTGGGCAAGGTCGTTGTACCCTCTGCCAAAGAGCAGGAAGAGAACCCTCGCAGCCGCAGCGCAAAACTGCGTATCGCAGAAAAACTTTAACACAAACTATATAGTCATGAAAGAACAGAAGAACAACAACCCTCAAGAGCCTGTGGAGCTCGATCTCTTCAGCGCTGCGGAACTGGCGGATCACGCCATGAAGGCCGCGGCTGAAGAAGAGCGCGCTAAACAGGCAGGCGGTGAGATTGAATTCTCAGTCACCGACACTACTGTGAACGAGGTCACAGACGCAGCCGACGAGGCCGAAGGTGCAGCCACGGCATTAAGCGCCGAGGCAGAAAAAACCGACGCTGCCACTCCCAAGAAAAAGAAAAAGAAGAAAAAGAAGAAGGGGCAGCAGGCCGAAAGCAATAAGCCCAAGACCTTCTTCGACCAGATACACGAGTTCATCAACGAAGATGAAGACCAGCCCATCAGCATCAATCTGCGTGGTCTGCTGGGTGGCGACGGCCTGCCCAACTTCTTCCGCCGCAACTGGCTCTTCGTCAGCATCATTGTCGTATTCACGTGCATCTACGTGACTTGCCGATACATGATGCAGAGCGCTGTGCTCGAACACGACAAACTCACCGAGCAACTCATCGACCGCCGCTACAAGAACCTCACGCTCGACTGCGAACTTCTCGAACGCACCTTGAGCAGCCACGTCGAAAAGTTCCTCAAAGACAGCACCATCCACACTCCCACCGAACAAGCCTTCCCTCTCCCCGTCGAGACCGAAGAATAATGCGTAACCACAAAAGTCACGAGAATCATGAAAAAGAAGAAAAGAGAATACTCCTCGGACCAGGTGGCGTCACGCTATTCCAAACTCGTCGTTGCCTTTGTCGTACTTGCCCTCGTCATCTTTATACGTGTGGCATTCCTGATGTTCGGTTCCTCCCACGACTACTGGATCGAGGTAAGCAAACAATTTAAGAAAAACAACATAGAACTCCCCGCCAAGCGCGGCAACATCGTCGCTGCCGACGGACAGGTGCTGGCCACTACCCTCCCCGAGTACCGCATGTACATGGACTTCATGTCGTGGGAGACGGATCCCGTGAACCGCGTCAAAGACCAGCTGCTCCGCGACCGCATGCTGTACCTGAAGATCGACAGCGTGTGCGAGAAGATGCACGCCATCTTCCCCGACATCGACCCTGTGGAATTCCGCAAACATCTGCTGAAGGGCCGCGCCAAAAAGAGCCACCACTGGCTCCTCTATCCCAAGCGCGTCACGTACGTACAGCTGAAAGAGGTGGAGACCCTGCCCCTCTTCTGCCTAAAGCGCAGCCAAGGCGGCGGTTTCGACAAGGAGGAATTCCTGAAGCGTAAGAACCCTTACGGCCAGCTGGCCCACGCCACCGTGGGCGTATACGATGAAGAGCGCGACAGCCTCCGTACGGGCCTTGAAGAATGGTTCGACTCTTACCTCCGCGGTAAGCCCGGCAAGGCCCACCGCGAGAAGGTCATGAACCGTTATGTGCCCATCACCGACTCTATGGCCATGGATGGCTGCGACGTCGTCACCACCCTCGACATCAGCATGCAGGACCTCGTGGAAAAGACGTTGCGCGACCAGCTGAAGAATGTACAAGCCGACATCGGCATGTGCGTGCTGATGGACGTAAAGACGGGCGACATCAAAGCCATGTCATCGCTCAGCCACTGTTCTGACGGTGCTTACCGCGAACTCGAAAACCGCGCTTGCACCAGCCGTCGCGAGCCGGGCTCGGTGTTCAAGCCGATGTCGTTCATGGTCGCCATGGAAGACGGCAAAATCAACATGAACAGCAGCGTCTACGTGGGCAACGGCATCCACGAGTTCTGCAAGAAGAAGATGCGCGACTCCAACTGGCAACGCGGCGGTTCGATGCGAGCCCTCTCGGTACCCGAGATCATCAAGTTCTCCTCCAACGTAGGCGTCAGCGTACTCATCAACGAGCATTACCACAACGATCCTGCGCAGTTTGTCAAGGGTCTTGACCGCATCGGCGTGCGCACAGACTTCCACTTGCCCGTCAAGGGATACAAGGCTCCCAACATCCGCTATCCCGAGAAGGGACGATGGTCTGCAACCACCCTGCCCTGGATGAGTGTGGGCTACGAAACCCAGATTCCTCCCATCCAGACCCTCGCCTTCTACAACGGTGTGGCCAACGGCGGCAAGATGATGAAGCCCCGTCTCATCAGCGCCATCAAACGCGGCAACGAGATCGTCGAAGAGTTCCCCGTGGAATACGTCATCCCCGACAGCCGCGATAACATGATGTGCTCGCAGAAGACGCTGGATCAAATCAAGACTTGTCTCGAAGGCGTGGTAGGACGCGCCAACTGTACAGGTAAGGACGTGTATACCAAGCGTTTCCCCATCGCCGGCAAAACTGGTACGGCACAGATTTGGGAGAAGGGACGCTTTTCTGGCAAGTACATTGTCAGCTTTGCAGGCTACTTCCCCGCTAAAAAACCGCAGTACTCCATGATTGTCTGCATGGAGGTGCGAGGCCCTGCCAGCGGCGGCGGCATGTGTGGCCCTGTGTTCAAGCGCATCGCCGAATCCATCTGGGCACGCAACATCCGTGCTCCGTTCACCGTGACGCGTGACTCCACTGAGCATCGCAACGACCTGCCCATCATGCGCGGCGGCAACCTGAGCAACCTCACCTACGTGCTCGACGAGCTCGGGCTTGGCTACAACACGAACTACGATGCCGGCGGCGTGCTGAACTGGGGTAGCAACTCCTCCGAGTCGCCACGTTCGGCCACTCTGACAGCCGACGGCGAAGACCAGACAAAGAAGAGCAAAACGCTCACCATGCCCAAAGTCGAAGGCTACGGCCTGCGCGACGCCCTCTACCGTCTGGAGCGTATGGGCCTGAAGGTGAAGACCAGCGGCCACGGCCGCGTGGTGCGCCAAAGCATTCCCGCCGGACAGCCCGTGAAGCGCGGCGAAGAGGTAACCATCATCCTTTCGACCTCAGCCAAATACACGGATCCCAATCCCGAGCATCCCGACTCTGCAAGCAATCCTGCTCCAAAGGCAGCAGCCACCAAGCCGACCGAAAAGTCTGAGGGCGACGGATTCCACGACTAACGACGTCCCGGCAACGCTTGTAACTGCCGGCCAAGCCTCCAACAAAAAAGAATCAACAACGAAAAAAATATAGAAATCATGATACTGAAAGAAGTCTTAAAGCACGTGACACCGCTTGAAGTGTGCGGCAGTCTCGACACCGTCATCACGGGTGTAAACATGGACAGCCGTCTGGTAAAGACGGGCGACCTCTTCGTCGCCGTCAAAGGCACCCAGGCCGACGGCCATGCCTACATCGCCAAAGCTGCAGAACTCGGCGCTGTAGCTGTGCTCGTCTGCGAACCTATCGCCAAGGTCAAGGAGATGCTCCCCGCCGACAGCAACGTAATCATCGTGCAGGTGGCTGATACCGAAGACGCTGTGGGCAAGGTCGCTACCGCCTTCTACGGCGATCCCACCGACCGTCTCACCCTCGTGGGCGTGACCGGCACCAACGGCAAGACGACCATCGCCACCGTGCTCTACCAGCTCTTCCGCGGCTTCGGCCACAAGGTGGGTCTCGTGTCGACCGTATGCAATTACATCGACGACGTGGCCATCGAAGCCACCCACACCACTCCCGACCCCATCAGCCTCAACCGTCTGCTCGGTCAGATGGCAGATGCCGGCTGCGAGTACGCCTTCATGGAGTGCTCCTCCCACAGCATCCACCAGAAGCGCATCGGCGGTCTGAAGTTCAAGGGCGGCATCTTCACCAACCTCACCCGCGACCACCTCGACTATCACAAGACGGTCGAGAACTATCGCGACGCCAAGAAGGCCTTCTTCGATGGTCTCGGCAAGGACGCCTTTGCCATCACCAACCTCGACGACCGCAACGGCATGGTTATGGTGCAGAACTGCGCGGCCGAAATCAAGACCTACAGCACCCGTGCTATGGCCGACCTGCGCGGCAAGATCATCGAGGAAAGCATCGAAGGCATGCTCCTCGAAATCAACGGCGTAGAGGTGAGCGTAGCCTTCGTGGGCCGCTTCAACGTGAGCAATCTCCTCGGTGTCTACGGCGCTGCCGTGGCTCTGGGCAAGGAGCCCGAAGAAGTGCTCCGTGTGCTCTCCACCCTCCGTCCCGTCAACGGCCGCTTCGAGGCCATCCGCTCGCCCAAGGGCTTTAGCGCTATCGTCGACTACGCCCACACGCCCGACGCCCTCGAAAATGTGCTCGTCAGCATCAACGAGATCGTCAACGGCCGCGGCCAGGTCATCACTGTGTGTGGTGCCGGCGGCAACCGCGACAAGGGCAAGCGTCCCCTCATGGCTCAGGAGGCCGCCAAGCGTAGCGACCGTGTGATCATCACGAGCGATAACCCCCGCTTTGAGGAGCCTCAGGACATCATCAACGACATGCTCGCAGGCCTCAGCGCCGACGACATGAAGAAGACCATCTCCATCGTTGACCGCCGCGAGGCCATCCGCTGCGCAGCCATGATGGCTCAGCCCGGCGACGTCATCCTCGTTGCAGGCAAGGGCCACGAGCCCTATCAGGATGTCAAGGGCGTGAAGCACCACTTCGACGACCACGAAGAAATCCGCAAGGCGTTCGGTCTTGAATAATCGCGCAAGCAAGATTTTGCATCCGCGCGTGCAAACTTTTGCTGACAAGCACGCACTCACACTTCCAATCACTATTTTGAATTATGTTGTACTACCTTTTCAGAGCGCTTGAAAGCTTCGACATTCCCGGCTCCGCGATGTGGAACTACATCTCGTTCCGTTCGCTGCTGGCCCTAATGCTCGGCCTGCTCATCTCCATGTGGTTCGGCGAGCACTTCATCAAGTACATGCGCCACCGCAACATCGGCGAGACAGCCCGCGACTCCAGCATCGACCCCTTCGGCGTCAACAAGATCGGCGTGCCCTCCATGGGCGGCGTCATCATCATCGTGGCTACTCTCGTGCCCGTGCTGCTCCTTGGCCGTCTGCGCAATATCTACCTGCTGCTCATGATTCTCACCACGCTGTGGTACGGCGGCATCGGCTTCCTCGACGACTACATCAAGATCTTCCGCAAAAACAAGGAAGGCCTCGCCGGCCGTTGGAAGATTGTAGGACAGGTGCTGATGGGCCTCTTCGTAGGTCTCACGCTCTACCTCAGCCCCGACGCTGTCATCCGCGAAAACATTGAGCACCAGCGCCATAACGACACCACCGAGATTGTCTACAAGAGCGAGGCGGTGAAGAGTACCAAGACCACCATCCCCTTCGTCAAGAACAATAATTTTGACTACGCTACCCTCTCCGCATGGGCCGGCGAGCACGCTCAAGGCATCGGTTGGGGCATCTTCGTCCTTATGGTCATCCTCGTCACCACGGCCGTGAGCAACGGCGCCAACCTCAACGACGGTATGGACGGTATGGCGGCGGGAAACTCGGCGATAATATGTGTCGCGCTCGGCATTTTGGCGTATGTGTCGAGCCATATCGAGTACGCCTCTTACCTCAACATCATGTACATCCCAGGCACGCAGGAACTCGTCGTCTTCATCTGTGCCCTCATCGGCGCCCTCATCGGTTTCCTGTGGTACAACGCCTACCCTGCCCAGGTATTCATGGGCGACACCGGTAGCCTTGCCATCGGCGGTATCATCGGCGTTCTGGCCTGCATCATCCACAAGGAACTCCTCGTGCCCATCCTCTGTGGCATCTTCCTCTTCGAGAGTGTAAGCGTCATCATCCAGACCCAGGTATTCAAGATTTACAAGCGCAAAGGTCGCCGCGTGCGTGTGTTCCGCAGCACCCCGATCCACGACGCCTTCCGACGCCTTGACAGCCAGCTCGACCCCACAAGCGAGTATATCTTCCGCGGTTGGCCGAAGCGCGTGCAGCACGAATCGAAGATCACCGTACGCTTCTGGATTACCACCGTCCTGCTTGCAGCACTTACTATCATCACTTTAAAGATCAGATAAATGAAAATCGTCATACTTGGCGCTGCTGAGAGCGGCGTCGGTGCAGCCATCCTCGCTCAGCAGAAGGGCTACGAAGTCTTCGTCTCCGACATGGGAACCATCAAGGAGAAATACGCCACGATGCTCGATGAGCACCACATTGCCTACGAGAGCGGACAGCACACTGCCGAGCGCATCCTCGACGCCGACGAGTGTGTGAAGAGCCCTGGCATCCCCGACACGGCACCCATGGTAGCGGCGCTGCGCGAGAAAGGTGTGCCCATCCTCGGCGAACTCGAATTTGCTGCTCGTTATACCGACGCACAGTTCCTCTGCATCACCGGCTCGAACGGCAAGACCACCACGACGTCACTCATCTATTATATTATGCAGCGCGCGGGATTCAACGTGGGCCTCGGCGGCAATATCGGCAAGAGCCTTGCTCTCCAGATTGCCGAGGGTGAGCAGCGCGACTGGTACGTGCTCGAGGTCAGCTCCTTCCAGCTCGACACGATGTACGACTTCCGTGCTGACATCAGCGTGCTCCTCAACATCACGCCCGACCATTTGGACCGCTACGAATTCTGCATGCAGAACTACGTCGACTCCAAGATGCGCATCATTCAGAACCAGACGGCGCAGGATGCCTTTGTGTTCTGGGCCGACGACCAGTATGCCTCGGCCGAACTGGCCAAGCGCCAGGAGGCTGGCAACCCCGTAAAGCCCATTGCCTTCACCGACGAGCCCTCCAAGGACAGCTTCGGTTGCATGAAGGACGGCATGATGTGCATTGATGTGCCCGAAGGCTATACCCTCCGTGCTGCCGACGGCATTCAGCTCCATATGCCTCTCGAAGAGCTCTCCATCCCTGGCAAACACAACGTGCGCAACTGTATCGCAGCCGCTACGGCCACCATTTTGGCTGGCGCCGACGCAGAGGTGGTACGCCAGTGCCTGCGTGATTTCCCTGGCGTGGAGCATCGTCTGGAGCGTGTGTGCGACCGTAGCGGCGTACACTACATCAACGACTCAAAAGCCACGAATGTCGATGCCTGCCAGGTTGCACTCGAGGCACAGACCACTCCCGTGGTGCTCATCGTGGGCGGCACGGACAAGGGCAACGACTACTCCACCCTCTACGATCTCGTACGCCAGAAGTGCCGCGCCATCGTCTACCTCGGTGCCGACAACAAGAAGTTGCACGACTCCTTCGACCAGTTGGCTGCCGAATTCGGTATTGCCATCGGCGACACCCACTCCATGGAGGACTGCGTCCGCGTGTGCTCCGAGTTGGCTCACGAAGGCGACACCGTGCTCCTCAGCCCCTGCTGCGCCTCGTTCGACCTCTTCCAGAACATGGGTCACCGCGGTCGCCTCTTCAAGGAATTCGTCCGCGCTCTGCCCGAATAAAGCCAATATTATACGCTAAAACTTATACCACAGATGAAAGACTCATTACGCAACATCATCCAAGGTGACAAGGTCATTTGGGCCATCTTTGCCACCTTCTGCATCATTTCGCTCGTCGAGGTGTACAGCGCGGGCAGTATTTTGTCCTACAAAACGGGACAATTCTGGAAAACCCTGCTCAATCAGGCCTCGTTCCTCTGCATCGGCGCCCTCGTGGTGTGGTTTGTCCACCGCATCCCGTACCGTTTTTTCCGCCTCATCACCCTGCTGGGCTACCCCTTTGCCGTCATCTTTCTGGTGTGGGCGCTCTTCGGCGGTGAGACTATCAACGGCGGTGCCCGCTGGCTACGCATCCCCGGCACTCCCTTCACCTTCCAGCCTTCCGAGATGGCCAAAGGTGTGCTCATCACCACCGTCGCACTCATCCTGACCACGAACCAGGAGAAAGAAGGTGCCAACAGGAGCGCATTCCCGATGATTCTCATCTTCTCGGGCATCATCTGCCTGCTCATCGTGACGCAGAACTTCTCCACGGCGGCCATGCTCTTCGGCGTGGTGTGCCTCATGATGATCATCGGCCGCGTGCCCTGGCAGCAGCTCTCCATGCTGGGCGCAGGACTTCTGGCAGCCGGCATCATGGCTTGGGGTTCGCTCTCGCTGATGCCCGACGATCCGCACCACGACTTCTACCAGAGCAAGTTCACCATGCGCTTCTCCACGTGGAAGGCGCGTCTGACGGAGAGCGACATGGACACCCGTGTGCCCGTCGACTCGTTTGTCGTCACCGACCACAACCGCCAGGCCGTCCATGCCCGCATCGCCATAGCAAATGGCAACGGCACGGGTGTCATGCCCGGCAACAGCGTGGAGCGCGACTTCCTGGCGCAGGCCGATTCCGACTTCATCTACGCCATCATCTGCGAGGAGATGGGC
>JAUNIC010000038.1:0-4300 GCA_030523615.1 Bacteroidales bacterium | reverse complement strand
ACATCATTCTCCTCATCCGAGCGGGCCGAATAGCGAGTGCGTGCAAACGCAACTTCCCGTCGTTCCTCGTCATGGGACTTGCTATGCTACTGGTTTCGCAGGCGTTCCTAAACATGCTCGTTGCCGTGGGCCTCTTCCCCGTCACAGGACAGACGCTTCCCATGATCTCTCGCGGTGGTACTTCTACGCTCATCACCTGCGTCTACTTCGGCATGATCCTCTCCGTCAGCACGTATGCCGAAAAGGAAAAGGCCAAGGCCAAAGCCGAACGCGAGGCAACATCCGCCCCGTCCAAGCCCGTCGCCACAATGACAGTCGTCAGCGCCGCTCCCGCCGAAGCAGAGTGACAAAAAACGTTGATTTTGATCGACCTGTTTGCCATGCTGCGAAAAGAGGTCGCTGCGAAGGTTGCAACGCTCTCAAAGATATTTTGAACTACCTCAAAGATATTTTTGACAATCGCAAGGACAGAAGATAGAAACTTTGCATCCCTTTCGCCTCCTTCGGCACCCCAAATTTCTACCTTTTGCATTGTAAAAACGGAAATTGCATCGGCATCTGCGCAGAAATGGGTCATTTTCGCCCTCGAAACACTAAAATCTGTTAAATTCTAATCGCTGAGAATGCCCTCAGAACCAACCAGCACTACGCTCGTGGATTCTGAGGGCATTCTCAGCGATCGTTTTTACGAATTTTGTTTACAGACGGCACTATTCAAAGCTGCCGCGGAGAATCTCGGGATGCTCGTTGGCAGTCTTTACTACGAGTTCGCCAAAGAGTGTGTTCGCCCAAGCAAACCACGAGCGAGAGAACTGCGCAGCGTCGTCCTTGTGGAAAGACTCGTGCATGAATCCCGTGCCGCCGTCGGTGTTGCGGAGCTGGCGCAGACACTCACGGATTTCAGCGGGATCGTTGCTCGTCAAGCCCTTGATGGCCATACTCATAGGCCAGGGCTTGTCGTAACCGCAATGGGGGCCGCCGATGCCCTCACCAGCTTTGCCACGGAAGAAGTAGGGGTTGTCCTCGCTCCACACGAAGCGGCGGGTATTCTGGTAGACAGCGTCATTGGCATCGCAATAGCCGAGGTAAGGCAGAGCCAGCAGGCTGGGCACGTTGGCATCGTCCATCATATAATGATTGCCGAAGCCATCGACCTCGAAGGCGTAGATGGCGCCGTACTTGGGATGCTGCACGATCGCATAACGACGGAGTGCGGCGTCGACCTCGGCAGCAAGTTCCTCGCACTGGGCGGCGATGGCGTCGTTGTGACGCACCTCGCGCTCGATCTTGGCGAGCTGACGGAGAGAGGTGACAGCAAACATGTTGCTGGGAACGAGGAAACCGTACTGCGTGGCGTCGTCGCTGGGACGGAAGGCGGAGTAGATGAGCCCAACGGGCTTGACGCGTGCGCCATATCCATCAATAATCTGACCGTCGCTGGCACGCTCGCTACTGCGCTGGAAGGAGTAGGGACCGAGATTGTCCTTACGCTGCTGCTCACGGAAAGTCTTGAGGACATTCTCCATGGCCTGATGCCAAGTGTCGGTGAAGACGCTGGCATCGCCCGTCAGCAGCCAGTAGTAGTAGGCGATGCGAATAGGGTAACACAGCGAGTCTATCTCCCACTTGCGCTCGTGGAGCTCATCGATCATGTGCTGTGTGAGGTCGCTCTGCCAATAGCTTCCCTTAGGCCCGTCATTGAAGGCATTGGCATAAGGGTCGAGATTGATGCAGTCGGCCTGACGACGAATGAGACCGGCGATGAGCTGCTGCAACTGCTTGTCGTTCTTGCAGAGGCTGAGATAGGGCCACACCTGCGCCGAAGAATCGCGCAGCCACATGGCGTCGATGTCACCGGTGATGACGAAAGTATCGGGTTTGCCGTCCTTCATCTGGAAACGCACGGTGGTGTCGAGCGTATTGGGGAAGCAGTTGATGAACATGGCGCGCAGCTTGGGATCGCTGATCTGAGCTGCCACATCGGCTATGACCTTTTCGACAGCTGCCGAGGTGAAGCAACGCTTGGCAGGGGCAGGACGGTGGTCGTCGATCGAGACGGCGTCCTGTCGCAGCACGTCGTTCTCAGCAGTTGCGGTGGCTGCCACGGCGCTGCACGATGCAAGCGCAAGCAGCGAAGAGATGATGATTCGCATAGATTTGGTGTTGTGCGCTATCGTTATGGCGATAGGCGCTATTAGTTAGAACATATTTTGTGTATTTTCGCGCACAAAGATACGAAAAAAATGCAGAGCCGTCGCATTTTTACGCCGAAAAAACGCGAAGAGCCGCAACTTTTCTTTCATTTTTTCTGTTTGCAACGAGGGCAAATGCCGTTTCGCAATGCCCTTCTGCCCGTCTTTCAGCCCTCTCTTTCGCCCCTTTTCGGCCTTTCTGCCTACTTTTTCGCAAAATTATTGCACAGTTTCCAAAAAAAGTCGTAAATTTGTGGCGCAATAAAAACACACTTCACACACACTAACCTCACTGACCATGCAACTCGATTGTCACCTCTCAAAGCTCATTCAAGAGTCGGCAAAGATCTACGGAAAGCGCAATGCGCTCCTCTTCAAGGACCACGAAGCCAATCAATGGAAAGGCATCAGCTGGAACACCTTTGCCGAACGCGTCACCGACGCCAGCTATGCTCTGTTGGCGTTCGGAGTACAAGCGCAGGAGAACTGTGCCATCTTCTCGCAGAACAAGCCCGAATATCTCTTCTGCGAATTTGGCGGGTTCGGCATTCGCGCAGTCACCATACCCTTCTACGCCACAACGAGCAGCGCACAGGTGAACTACATGGTCAACGACGCGCAGATCCGCATCGTCTTCGTCGGCGAACAGCAGCAGTACGACAGCGTCTGGGCCGTCATCTCACTCTGTCACTCGCTCGAGCACATCGTCATCTTCGACCCCAAGGTGCAGAAGAACGCCAACGACCACATCTCGATGTATTTCGACGAGTTCCTCCAGCAGGGCCGCGACAAGCGCGAGAAGTACGAGGCCGAATACCACCGCCGTCAGAGCGAAGCGAGCTTCGACGATACGGCCAACATCCTTTACACCTCAGGCACCACAGGCCAGGGTAAGGGCGTCATCTTGCTCCATTCGCAGTACAAGCATTGCATCTGGGCGCATCTGAAGACGCTGCCTCTCACCGACAAGGACGTCACCATCGACTTCCTGCCCTTCACTCACGTCTTCGAAGGCGCATGGTCAAAAGTCTGCCTCTCTGGCGGCGTGACGCTGGCCATCAACGATCGTCCGCAGGACATTCAGAAGTCGCTCCAGGAGGTGCACCCCACATGTATGTGCAGCGTGCCCCGTTTCTGGGAAAAGGTGTATCAGGGTGTGCTCGAAAAGGCCGACAACTCAGGCGGCATACAGCGCAAGCTGATCTACGACGCCATTGCCGTAGGTGCCGAATACTGGGAGAAATACAAGTCGAAGGGCATTCCCGCTCCCTTTGCCCTCAAGATGAAGTACGAGATGTACCAGCGCACCATCATCAAGGTGCTGCGCAAGGCGCTCGGCTTGGAACGTGGCAACTTCTTCCCCACGGCGGGAGCAAGTGTGAGCCCCGAGGTGGAGCGTTTCGCCCACGCCGCCGGCATAAACATGCTGGTGGGTTACGGTCTGACGGAGACTTGCGCCACGGTGACTTTCGACCAGCCCGGCACGAAGGTCAGCCTCGGCTCCATCGGCACTCCGCTTCCCGGCGTTGAGGTGCGCATCGGCGAAGGCAACGAGATTCAGGTGAAGGGCCCCACCGTCATGCCGCGTTATTATAAAAAGGAGACGGAGACGCTCGCGTCCTTCACCGAAGACGGTTGGTTCCGCACGGGCGACGCCGGCTATATGAAGGACGGCGAACTCTACATCACAGACCGCATCAAGGACCTCTACAAGACGTCGAACGGCAAGTACATCGCGCCGCAGGTCATAGAGGGCAAACTCACCATCGACAAGTGCTTCGACCAGGTCATCATCATCGCCGACAAACGCAAGTTCGTCTCGGCGCTCATCGTGCCCAGCTACGACGTGCTCCGCGACTGGGCAGAAGCTCACGACATTCACGGCCTCTCGAAGGAGGAGCTCTGCACCAACGAGCGCGTCCGCAAGTTCGCCTTCGACCGCATCGAAACGCTCCAGCAGGACCTTGCGCACTACGAGAAGATCAAGCGCTTCACCCTCCTCGCCGAACCCTTCACCCTCGAAAAGGGCGAAATCACAAATACGCTGAAGATCAAGCGCCGCGTGGTTTATCAGAACTACGCCGCCGAGATTGATGCGATGTACGAAG
>JAUNIC010000248.1 GCA_030523615.1 Bacteroidales bacterium | reverse complement strand
TCACCCTAGGGCGACAGATACTGGCCACGGAGGAAGAAGAAACACCGCGAGCGCCGAATCGCACTCGCCTGACCAAGTTTCGTCAGTTTGCATTCAACTGCAACTTTGCCTATACAGGTTGTGCAAAATAGGCAATTTTCGAAACATCTGCTACACGCATAACCACGTATAGAACAGTCAAATACGACCTTTATGCTGCGCATTCATAGCGATTTTTTCTACCACTTAGTTCTGCGCTCACCAAGAGCAATTACAGCATTGCCGCCAAAGCCTCAGCACAGCGCTCGCCGTCGATGGCGGCACTGACGATGCCACCGGCATAACCGGCGCCCTCGCCGCAAGGATAGAGACCCGCCACACGAATGTGCTGCAGCGTGTCGTTGTTGCGAACGATGCGCACGGGAGCCGACGTACGCGTCTCGCTGGCAATCATCGTGGCTTGATCGGTGAGGAAGCCGTGGTGCTTCTTGCCAAACGCCCTGAAGCCCTCCTGCAGACGCGTTTTGACGAACTGCGGCATCCAAAAGTGGAGAGGTGAAGCGATGAGACCTGCCGCGTAGCTCGTGGTAGGCAAGTCGATGCTCAGACGATTGTTCACGAAATCGGCCATACGTTGCGCGGGAGCCGTCTGCTTACGACCGCCCTGAATCCACGTGGCACGCTCGAGCGCCTCCTGGAAGTACATCATGCGGAGCGGGTTGCTGGCGTCGTCAATATCCTCGTGCCAAGCGGCAAAATCATCGTCGCCCATAGCCTCGAGGAGGAAGGGATGGAGTTCGCCGTCAATGTCCTCGGGACGCGTCTCGACCACCATGCCGCTGTTGCTCCACTGGCCACCGCGATTCGAGGGGCTCATGCCGTTGACCACCACCTGTTCGGGACCGCTGGCAGCAGGCACTACGAAGCCGCCAGGGCACATGCAGAAGCTATAGACGCCACGTCCTTCAACCTGCTGAACGACAGCATACTCAGCCGCAGGCAGATAGCGTCCGCGACCCTGACGATTGTGGTACATGATCTGGTCAATGAGCTGCGACGGATGCTCCAGACGCACACCCACAGCGATGCCCTTCTGCTCGATCTCCACGCCGGCCTTGCGGAGGTAGCGATAGACGTCGCGCGCAGAGTGGCCGGTGGCCAAAATCACAGGGCCGTCGTAGGTTGTGCCGTCAGCCGTCACCACGCCCTTCACCACGCTCTTCGAATCGTCGAAAAGCAATCCGTCGACACGCGTTTGGAAGTGAACTTCACCACCGCAGTCGATGATCTGGTTGCGCATGGCTTCGATGATGGCGGGCAGACGGTCGGTGCCGATGTGGGGATGAGCGTCGGCCAGGATGTCGGTCGAGGCGCCGAACTGGCAGAAAATGCCGAGGATGCGGTCGGTGTTGCCGCGTTTCTTCGAACGGGTGTAGAGTTTGCCGTCTGAGTAGGCTCCTGCACCACCCTCTCCGAAGCTGTAGTTGCTTTCGCTATCTACGATGTGCTCTCGGCTGATGCGAGCCAGGTCCTTCTTGCGGTCGCGCACATTCTTGCCGCGCTCCAGCACGATGGGGCGCCATCCGAGTTCGATGAGTCGCAGGGCGGCAAAGAGGCCACCGGGACCAGCACCGACAACGATGGCCTGCGGGGCGCGCTCCACATTTTGATAATGTATGCGCTCATACGAGAGCGTCGTGGGATCCTCGCCCACCCACACCTCGAGGGTGAGATTGACGAAGATGGTGCGTTGGCGGGCGTCGATGGAGCGTCGGCGGATGCGCACAGCGTGTATGTCGCGGTCAGACACCTGAAGTTCGTGGGCTACGTGCTGGCGAAGTTTTTCGCCCACGAAAGCCACATCAGACGTGACCCTAATCTGCAAAGTTGTATTCATAATGTTGCAAGTATTCGTAGAACGCGCAGAAAGTTGCCCGTTGTGAGCGCAAAAATACAAAAAAAATTTTGCTTATTCGGCACTATTGCGTAACTTTGTGGCGAAAATCACGAAAAACTATGGCAAACGGCAAAGTTGATGCACTCTTAGGCATCGTTTTCGGCGACGAAGGCAAAGGCAAAGTCGTCGACTATTTCACTCCGCGTTACGACATCGTAGCGCGTTTCGCTGGTGGTCCCAACGCTGGACACACCATCATCTTCGAGGGCAAGAAGTTTGTCCTCCGCAGCATCCCCTCCGGCATCTTCGACGAGGGTAAGATCAACATCATCGGCAATGGTTGCGTCATCGCTCCCGATCTCTTCATGAAGGAGGCTCACGAGCTTGAGGACGCCGGCTATACCATCACCGACCGTCTCCACATCAGCCGCCGCGCTCATCTTATTCTTCCCACGCACCGCGTACTCGACCGCGCATACGAGGCAGCAAAGGGCAAGAACAAGGTAGGTACCACCGGCAAGGGCATTGGCCCCACCTACAGCGACAAGGCTGCACGTGTGGGTCTCCGTGTGGGCGATATCCTCGAAAACTTCGAAGAGAAGTACCTCAAACTCAAGGCTCGCCACGAGCAGATCCTCCGCGACCTCCACTACACGGATTACGACATCACCGAGGAGGAGAAGACTTGGCTCGAAGGTGTGGAATACATGCGCAAGTTCCACCTCACCGACACCGAAATCGAAATCAACAAGGCTCTCGCTGAAGGCAAAAGCGTGCTCGCTGAGGGTGCTCAGGGTTCACTCCTCGACATCGACCATGGTACCTATCCCTTCGTCAGCTCCAGCAGCACTACCGCTGGTGGCGTCTGCACGGGCCTCGGCATTGCTCCCAACAAGATCGACCGCGTGTGGGGTATCTTCAAGGCCTACAGCACCCGCGTAGGTTCTGGCCCCTTCCCCGTAGAACTCTTCGACGAGACGGGCGCTGAAATCCGTCGCATCGGTCATGAGTTCGGCGCTGTCACCGGTCGCGACCGCCGCTGCGGTTGGGTGGACCTCGTGGCTCTGCGTTACGCCATCATGATCAACGGCGTGACCGACCTCGTGATGATGAAGGGCGACGTGCTCGACGGCTTCGATACCATCAAGGCTTGTGTAGCTTACGAGAAGGACGGCGTCGTTACGACCGACATGCCCTACGACACCGAGGGTTGGAACGCTGTCTACGAGGAACTTCCCGGCTGGAAGACTCCCCTCAGCGACCTCCGCAAGGAAGAGGACTTCCCCCAGACCTTCAAGGATTACATCGCTTATCTCGAGGAGAAGGCTGGCTGCCGCATCAGCATCGTCAGCGTAAGCCCCGACCGCGAGGCCACCATCATCCGATAAGCCAAGCCTTAAACACTTGATATTCTAGACTTTCTAGATTTGCTAGATTTGCTATAATTTCTAGAATTGCTAGAAACTCTAGCCCCCCTAGAACTCCTAGGACATGCTC
>JAUNIC010000247.1 GCA_030523615.1 Bacteroidales bacterium | reverse complement strand
TTGCGATAGGACTCGCATAATACCGCTTTTCGTTAGCAGTTCCATGTTGGCGATTTACGAGCGTTCTACATAGCCAGAGTTATAAAGTGCGTGTGGGTATTATTCTTTCTCGTCGTCTATTTCTTCAACGTCGATCGTGTATCCGGCATACCACTCTTCATCGTCCTCGTCGATACAAGCGGCACTGTACGCGGACTCGTAAAGTCGATCACTTACTTCTGGGAATTTTTCTTCAAGCATGCCGAGCGCTTTATCTCCGTCACCTTCACATTTCTGTAGCGCGTTGTAAAGGAAATCGGATTCTTCGCTGGTGAGCGGATCGTTCATATCTCCGCTCCATCCCTCACATTTCGCTCCTGTCGAACCGTAGGCTCTAAAGTTGTAGTAGTACGGCATTATTCTTTATTTCTCAACTTAAAAATTTCGTTGTGTAATTGACCAGTGTAATTCTGGAGTTGTTTTATTTCCGATTTTAGCCTTCTAATACGAAGGAACAGGACGCATACACATGTTATAGAAACCGTAAAAGAAACGATTACTGCGGTCATGTACCCGCCTTTATGCAGATCGCTTTTTATTATGCCTGGGAGTTTAATGTACGCCAAAACAGGGAACGCTATTAGAAGTAGCATCAAGAGTTGTTGACCTGCACAACCTAAGAACACTCTCAGGCAGTCGTTGTCGTCTTGTTTCATTATAGGAGTTTTGTGAGTTTATCGGTAAGCGTGAAGCAGCGTTCTGTAAGCTCTTCGTTTTTCTTTTTGAGCTGCGCGTTCTCTTCCTTCAGTTTCTCTACGTCTACACCGACGCTGACTGGCGCCGTGTTTCCTGTGATGTTATTGTCGCCCTGGACGGAGTTGCCGTAGTTGATCGCGTAGTTGTGGACGCGGGTATCCTGGGCTTTAATCATTTCGCCTTCGCCAAGGAACAGCCACTCGAGAGAAATCTCAGGATACCTTTTTGAAATTTTTACAAGAGCGGAATACTTTGGTTCCTTTTGAGTGTTCATGTACTCACTCATTGTAGACTGAGGTATACCAGCAGCCTTCGAAAATGTAGAAGCGTTCTTTTCGCCACTATGGACGAAAATATCGCGTATACGTTGATTTATCGTGCTCATAATGTAAAGAAATGTTAAAAATATCGTGTATACGAAAAATAATTTATCGTAAATTTGGTAGATTATCGCATAAGCGTTACTTTTGCACTCGAAAACCAAAACAAAACAATAATTGTTCAGTTTCTGTTTAGGTTTGTTCGGCAAATATACGAATAAAATCTTAGATAAACAAGAATAAACAAAAATAAATTCACTAAAAAATTAGTGGCGGGAGCGAAGGGTGCACGGCGGTGCATCATAGGTGTCATAATCAAAAAGAAAGAATGACGGATAGCTCTCCTGACTTTTTTCGCTTTCAAAACCGCTCTCGCCACTACCCCCTATAAGACACAACATCAAACAACACATATATGGAATCAGTAACACAGTCAATCATCTTGCCTACGAGCGTGGACCAGCTGCGCGAGGCATTGCTCCCCGACTTTCAGCGTATCGTCGCCGAGGAAGTTCGGAAGCTCGACACATCGAAGGATGTGTACGTTAAGACGATCGAGGAGCTTTCGCAGTTCCTGACCAACGGCAGCGACAAGTCTTACTCTCGCTCCGTAGTTGTCGAACTTCTGAAGGATCCCGAGATTTCAAAGGGCTGCATCGGAGAATCCAAGAACGAACAGGCCCGTATCTACAACGCCACGAAGATCCGTAGCAATCTCGTTAAAGCGTATGATAAACGCTACTTTAGAGCCCGCTGATATGAAAAAGTTCCATCAATGGTTGTTCGCAAAGAACAACATCGCCAGCCGTCTTGCCGAGACTCGCATCACGAATTTCTCTGTTGTGCTGGCTGCGCTCGGTATCATCATCGGCGTGCGAGCCTTCTACCTCGACAACGCGATCGGTTATGACGGCAACGGATTTTGGCCAGCAGCACTTTTGGTGCTCGCCTTCCTTGACTTCATGCCTCTCGTTTGGGAGCTCTACGACGACAAAGATTAACTTCACTCAATAATCAAAAACACTATGGATTTTAATGTAAATGTAAACGTCAAGTTGAGTCTTGACAGCGAGTCAATGAAACTCGCATGGAAGTTCGTCAACTGCTTCAAGGGGCAGATCTATACGGAATCTTCTGCTCCTGGTCCTGATGTATTTAGCCACCTTCACAGCGTCATGGAGAACGCGGAGCCCATCTCCACCGCAGAGACGCCTGTTCCAAGACCTACGGCATTCGATCCTAAGGATCCTTCATCTATTCAGACCGTAACGGACCCCATACCCGCTGAGGCAGCTCCCGCAGAAGAGCCCTCGAACCTTCCCTTCGACAATGACGCAAACAGCGAGCCTGTTGCAGAGCCAGTCAAGTTTACTTGGACTCCTGAGGATGGCCGCAAGGCACGTAAGGTCCGCATGGAGTACATCGAGAACAAGATCGAGGACGCCCATGAACGTGAGATCGCTCACAAGCAGATGGTGAAGATCACCAAGCTTTACCTCCAGTCAGCAGCTTACAAGCACGACCGCAACGAGAAGGGCGATGCCGTTACCAAGGAAGGCCTCCTGGTCAAGAAGCTCGACGAACTCGACAGCGACGAGATGCTTCGCTTCATGTACCTCTGTGAATCGATGTTCTATCAGCCCGAGGAGAAAACGGTTTACCCTTTTGATCACCTCAGCGCGGAACTCGCAAAGTGCGATGACTGGCGGCAGGTTGAACTCGACTTCGTAAAGACCTATAAGAAGAAATAGTATGGCAGCTCACGCATTCTTAAGCCCGTCTGCAGCGCACCGATGGCTGCACTGCACGGCGGCGCCTCGCATCGAGGCTGAACTCCCCGACAAAGCCGGGAAGGCTGCAGCAGAAGGGACGCTGGCCCACGCGATCTGTGAGGCCTACGTGCTCTCCGCTCACAGCAACTACAAGAACGGCTTGCCGCTGGAGGTTGATCCGGATCACGCGGCGATCTTCTTCCGTGAACGAAACGCCGACTATCCCAACGCCAACGACGAAGGTCTCCCCTGGGAGAACGACGAGCTCTATTCACCCGAAATGCTCGACCACGCTGCGGCATACGCCACAGAGGTGATGAGAGTGTTCGGCGATGTCCATCAGTTCTGCAACGATCCTGAACTGCACGTTGAGGTCAAGACGCATCTCGACAGCTTCATCACCTACAAGGGCCAGTGCTTCGGTACGATCGACTGCTGCATCATCGCTGACAAGGAACTCCACATCATCGACTTCAAGTACGGCAAAGGTGTTGAGGTCAGCGCCGAGGAAAACCCGCAGATGATGATCTACGGCTGCGGTGCTCTCGACGAAT
>JAUNIC010000246.1 GCA_030523615.1 Bacteroidales bacterium | reverse complement strand
GTGTACACTGATTGCTCCGTCAGTGTACACTGACGTAAAAATATCTCCGCGAGCGTTTCAGAAAGCTATGGTGCCGAGGTTGCGGTCTACAAGCATGCCGTCGAGGACATCGAGGTTGAACTTGCCAGCCTTGAGGGCCTTGAACTTGAGGCGGAAGAGCTCGGGAGCACCCTCGTCGAGGAGGTCGCTCATGCCGCGGTTGACAAACATCGGGAAGAGCTCCTTCGTCTTGTCGCTGTGCATGCGGTCGTAGGTCAGGTTGACCATTTCCTTCACGCCGAGGAGTTCGATGCCGGCGTACTCTACGAGCGTGTGGTCGTAAGGCAGGGCGAAGCTGAGGGCGTTGACGGCGTGGAGGTCGCGGCCCGTGACGAGAATTTCAATCTCGTCGCCCGCCTTGACGTTGAGCTGTTTGGCGTCGGCCTTGGCAGCAGTGCCGTTGACGGAGAGCAAGAAGTCGAGGGCGCCGCTTACCTGATCGTTCGAAGTGGGTACACCGCCGTCAAGTTCTACGCAGGCGCAGCTGGCGTCGTAGCTGTCGATGAGTCCGTTCTGGTTGATGTCGCCCACGCTGACGTAGTCGTAGTCGGCATCGCGGTCACGGCGCACACCGGTGTAGTTCATGTAGCTCGTGAGGTCGTTCTCGTCGATGCGGCGGTCGCGGTTCATGTCGCCCTGATAGGTGCACTCGGTGCCGGGAACACGGAAGACGTACATCTCCTGGCCAGAGCCGAAACCACCTACAGCCTCGGTGACGCTGAGCTTGACGTAGCGGGCCTCGGGAGCGAGGTCGGGACGCAGATCCATCGTTGCGATCACACCATTGTTGATGCTCGGGCCGATGAAGTTGATGACCTTCGTCTCGCCGTCCCTTGCCCATTCGAAGGGCTGGGGTTCGCTCCACGTCTGGCGGTCGACGGAGATGCTGTACGTACCTTTGAGGATAGTGCCGTTGCCGCTGTTGTCGCGGGGAATGTATTCGATGCGATCGAGCTGGTTGACGCCGCGGAGGTCGACGATGAGGTCGAAAGGCACGGCCTTCGGGTCGTTGCCCCAGTCGGTGTGCCACATGGACTTCACGTCGCGGTCGAAGAGCTTGTCGATGCCCTGGCCGCCTTGGTTCTTACAGGTTGTGGTGCCGCGGAGGTCTTTGATGGCGTATTCTAGCGGATCGATGACGGTGCTGTAGCTGAAGTTCGTCCATTCGCTGGCGCCGTCGGCATTCACGGCACGGACGCGGAAGTCGTAGGACGTGAGGGGCTGGAGGTCGTCGAAGTTGAGAGAGCAGTTGCGGATGGTGCTGTAGTTCATGCCGTCGTACTCCACTTCGTAATAGTCGGCATTGTCCACCTTCGTCCAAGCGGGCGTGAGGTCGTAGGCATTGGCGGCGCTGGCCTCTGCATCGAAGCGGGGAGCTGCGAGCGCGCCGTGCTGCGTGAGGAGCGGATCGGCGGGAGCATTCTCCCAACCGGTGATGACGACGTCAATCGACTTCTTGGAGATGTCGAGTTCGGGGATGTTGATTTCGATGTGGCCGGGCATGCTGGGCAGAACCTCGTTGCCGCGGCTGGGGGCGGAATTGAGCCAAGGGGCGGTCGCTTTGTAGCTGACGTCGGCTGCAATCTTCTTGCCGTCGACCTTCACAACGACCTTCTTCGGGGCCTTTGTGGCAACGACAAGCAACTGCGTCTTCTTGTTAGGCTCCACGCCGCTGAAAGTGCAGTATGCCGAATGGATATTGATGGTCACCTTGTCGCCGTTCAGCTGACTTTCTACATGAGTGAGGGATTTGTTTTGGCTGAGATAAGCCTGCGTCGTGCCGTCGTCGTCGTATTCGTTGAAGTAACTTTCGCCTTCGGGCCAAATCTGGTAAATGCGCAGGTGCTGGTCGATCTGCGAAGGATTGTTGCTGGGATTCGCCATCGGGATAATGGCGCCGCCCTTGGCGAAGACGGGAAGCTTCCAAAGGGGCGCATCGAAGTTGTTGAGGATGCGTCCGCCCTCGTACTTCGCGCCGGTGAAGTAGTCGTACCACGTGCCTTCGGGCAGATAGATGCCGTCGCGGATGTCGTTGCCCTCTTCGTCGGCCGCCGTGTTCTTGTAGATGGGAGCCACGAGGAGCGAGGGACCGAAGAGGAACTGGTACTGCGTCTGCTTGCCGTAGGTGTAGTTGTTGGGGTAGTCGAGGAACATGGCGCGGATGTAGGGCTTGCCGTCCGTGGCCTCCTGGGCAATGGTGTATTGGTAAGGCAGCAGCTGCGACTTGAGCTTCAGGTACCAGCGGTTGATGCTTTCGGCGGTCTTGCCGAGGGCCTGCGGGTATTTGGGATTCGTGCCCCAGCCGTCCATGTTGAGGAGCATGGGCGTGAAGGTCTTCCACTGATATTCGCGCACGTTGACGGGGAGGTTCTTTCCGCCGAAGATGCCGTCGACGTCGTTCGTGATGTTGGGCTGACCGGAGAGGCCGGCGCCGATAAACGTCGGGATGTGGTAGCGGATGTATTCCCAGTCGCCGCCCGTCTGGTCGCCAGTCCAGATGGTGGCGTAGCGCTGCGTGCCTGCCCAACCGTCGACGCTGATGATGAAGGGGCGGGCGTTGTTGCCGTAGTACTTCGTCACCTCGGCAATGTCGGCCACGCCGTTCAGACCGAAGCTGTAGCCGGCGCCTACCCAAGCCACGTCGGTCTTGAGCACGCGCACGTTGCCGTCGCGCACCTCTTTTATAATGTCGCGCTGCAGGAGTGCGGGAACGCCGTCCTTCGGGTGGAGGTCGCTCTGCGTCCAGAGGCCCACCTCGACGCCGCGAGAGTGAGCGTATTCGCTGAAGCTGCGGAGGTTGGCGATGTTGCCGTCGAGGGTCTCTGTCTGGCCGTAGCCGCAGCCGTAGCCGTCGTTGGGGAGAATCCAGCCGAGGGGCATATCGTTGTCAAGATAGCGGTCGATGACGGCGCGGGCGCTCCATTGGTAAGCCGTCTCGTGGCCATATTTACCGGGGAGTTCACCGTTCAGGCTCTCGCGCACACCGTCGTTCTCCTTCTGGCTCTCGTTGTAGCTCACGCCGTCTTCGTAAGTCATGAAGCCGGGCTTGCCTTCCTCTGCAGGTGTCCAATAGTCGCGGTTGTAGGCGTTGAGGTGGCCTTCGTAGAAGCCGAACTTCGGCATCAGCACGGGTTTACCTGTGAGCTGATAGTAGTCGCCGAGAAGGTCTTCGGGCTTCTCGTCGACCATAAAGAAGACGTCGAGATAGTCCTCGCCATGGCTCAGGCGCACCTCATTGGGGTTCTCTGCGCCGAAGTCGTAACGGCCGGGCTTGAAGGTGTGCCAAAGGACGCCGTAGCCGTTGGTGCTCCAATAGAAAGGCGTAGGGCTGGAGACGCCGCCGTCCACCCAGTTGTTGG
>JAUNIC010000245.1 GCA_030523615.1 Bacteroidales bacterium | reverse complement strand
CGTACGGTCTTTGGCACAGCATGGAGCAGCCGCAAATACGTATATTCACAATCGCACAACAAGTCCCTGCAAACCATTAGTGTTTAGAGTGTTTGCTCTACCAGCCCCACTTTGACCGCCTTATAAATCACACATTTCTGCAAGTTTTTGCACATTTGCTTGGTCGTGTGAAATTTTATGCTTAAATTTGCCGCCTAACTATTCCCATAACTTCTTGAGGTAAAGGGAATCATCACTACCACTGCAAACAATACAACCCACCATTATGAAAAAGTTTCTCGCACTGTTCATCCTGCTCCTCGCCGGAAGCGTCGGCATGATGGCACAGACAACGTTCATCAGCAATCTGTGCGTCATCAATGTTGACTCGAAGAGCGACACCGCAGCGGTGCTTACCAATGCCCGCAGCAAAGGTTGGAAAATTCTGCTGAATGCCAGCAACAAACCCGCCGATTTCAGCGAAAATGCCGGCAGCGCCAGCTGGTACATCTTCATTGGCTACACCACGACGACTGACTACGCCGCGGCCATCAAGACCATCGTGGCGCGTGCCTCGTCGACTACAGCACCCACCGCCTACACCATCGTACCCGCCTTCGCCAATACTTCGGGCCAGGGAAAAGCCTGCACAGCCAACCTCAACGAGGGCAAAGGCACGCCCATCTACCTCTTCACGACGAAGAGCGCCACCGATGGAGCTGCAGCCGTGACGAGTCTCAGCCGCGTCGGTCCGCAAGGTTCATCCAGCAATAACAGTTCGTACGTAAAGGACTATGACACGAACGCCGCAATGGACTTCCTCAAGGGTACAAGCAGCGGCTCATACATCTACCTGAACGTTCTCAACCACAACCACAATTTCGCTTGGCAAAAAGTTGACGCCACAAACTGCTACCGCTACTGCAGAACGTGCAACTACAAGGGCGCTAACACGAAGCACGACAACCATTACGAGTCTGTCAACGACGAACAATGTCGAAGAGTGTGCAGCCACTGTGGTTACGTAAGCCTTACTGTGGCTCACGACTATACGAACGGCACGAAGACCGACGACGGCCATTGCAAGTCGACGTGTTCACGTTGCAGCCATGCCATCACGCGAACCCACAAATACGGTGCGTGGGTCTTCGAAAGTGCGTTCCCCGACAAGCACATGCACGCTTGCGAATACTGCGGCGACAAGAAGTACGAATCGCACAACAACCATCTCGAGGGCGTTGAATCGGGCCACCAGTATGTCTGCTCCGACTGCAGCTATAAGTCACCCATTTACAATCACGCTTGGGTGACAGATGCACCCGCTGTCCCTTCCACTTGCACAACGGCCGGCACGACTGCACGCCAGCATTGCACCACCTGCAACTATGCTTCCGGCGGTACGGCCACTGCCCTGAAGGCCCATGCCTTCACAACCATCCCCGCAAAGGGGGCGACGTGTGTCGAGGAAGGTAGGTTGAGCCACAAGAGATGCCAAACGTGCGATGGTCTGTTTGACGCGTCGGGCAACGCCACAACGGCAGCGGCTCTCGCCATACCCATCGATCCCGATGGCCATAAGAAGGAATACGTCGCCGAAAATTCCTCTACCTGCACCGCGCCTGGCACCTCAGTTCACAAAGAATGCGCCTATTGCCACAAAATCTACTCCTACAGCGACGACTCGGAAGAAGTGACGATGGACGACCTCTACATCCCACCCCACTTCAGTAACTCAAGGTTCTATGAAGCCGTGGCTCCCACCTGCCAATCAAAGGGCTCCATCGCCTACTACACCTGCTCGGGATGCAAGAAAAACTATGTGCTTAACGACAGAGTGATGGAGGAGGTGACGGCCGAGGATATTGCCATCGACATAGTAGACCACGACTGGGCCATCATCGCCGCCATGACTACAAGCGGCGGAACCATGCCCGAACACAAGCGCTGCCAGTATTGCCGCAAGTTCGTTTGCCCGAACGACAGCCACATCTCAACGACAGACTTCTCCGGCATCCTTGCGGGTAAAGGCACGGAGGACGAGCCTTACCTCGTCAGCTCAAGCAACGACCTCTACGCCATGGGAGTGCGCTACAACCATCTCAGCGAAGTCTATAGCCAAGAAAACATCCAGCGTCACTTCCGAATGACCAACGACGTTACGGTAAGCGGAACGTATCTGCCCATCAGCGGTGCTCAAAGCAAAAGCTCTGCAAGAATTCCATTCTTCGACGTTTTCGACGGAGCCTTCCACACCATTACTTTCGACAATGCCGTCATCGACGACGCGGGCTATTATGCCGGCGTCTTCGGATATGTAGGAACCTACCAATACAAACTGTACGGCTCTGTGAAAAATCTCAGCGTACGCGGATAACTGCAGTCTTCGGACAACAGCAGATACGTCGGAGCTGTGTGCGGTTACATGGAAAGAACCAGCATTGAGAACTGCCACAACTATGCTTCGCTTTCCGTCACAAGCAAAAGTACTGGTTGCTTTGGCGGAGTGGCGGGCTACGCTTCCAGCGAAATTCCTCTCATCGGATGTTCTAACCACGGAGAGCTTTCGCTCACCGACTACAATAACAATCTGGATACCCACGCAATAGGCGGTATTGTCGGACATGCGAGCGGAACGATTCAAGACTGTCTGAATACAGGCGCCATCAATGTGTACAGCGCAAAGAAATGCTTCATCTACGGCATCGGCTCAAGCACAGCAGTCAATTGTATCAACACGGGCATGCTAAAGTTCCGTTCTTCGTATCGCACTGACACACAGGTCTATGGCATCGCTAAGAAAGCCACCAACTGCTTCAACAGCAGCCAGATCGTAATCAATGACAACGCAGGCGGCATCTACCACGTCAAGGACCTCTATGCTATCTGCTCAGACAGCGAAAGTAGCACTGGCAACTTCTTCGCAGGTTCGGTGTATGCTCCTGAAGTCAACCATCAGACGCTCGACCCCGAAGGCACATACACGGTCGTGACACTGACCGACGGCGGAGTGGACGACGTTACCCTCTCATCACTTAACTCGTGGGTAGGCAATAATAGCACAGCGGCAAGGTCGTACGATCTTTGGACGCGCAACGAGGACGGACTCCCCGCCTTCACCTGGCAGATGGGCGACCAAAACAACGACGGTGTCATCAGCATCAGCGACCTGCCTTCTCTCATCGATCTCCTTCGCGGCGTCTACACCCGCCATACGCGTTGGAGCGTCGACGTCAACGGCGATGGTCTCGCCTCTCCCGCTGACGTAGAAGCCCTCACCGACCGCTTGCTCGAGAAGTAAGCGTGCGCAACCAACAATGCCCGAACCACCAATCTCGGCGGTTCGGGCATTGTTTTTATTGTAAGATGCGAATCATGCGCTCTAAGCACAAAAAAAGACACCCACATTGTGGATGTCTCTAGTA
>JAUNIC010000244.1 GCA_030523615.1 Bacteroidales bacterium | reverse complement strand
CGCACCATTATGTTCGTTTATCCATTTACTACTGTTGACCTTAACCAATCTTACACTGTCGCTAAGGGTCATCGTTTTGGACAAAACATACAAAACATGGACATGATTCGCTGTTCCTCCAACACAAATGGCAGGGCAACGATTGTTATTGAGAATCTCAGCAATGTATGCATGCACCTCGGCAAGATGTAATTTAGGGAGACTTTCAGTTCTCCCCTTCGTAGAGAAGACGAGATGTATGTAATTTTTTGCTAAAGACTGAGGCATAGGTCAATTCTATAATTTATGGATTACGTTTGTAATGTATATGAAATTATGCCGCACCTTCGGCGCTTGGGAGAAATAAAACCTGCCAAAACGTAGCGCTGACGCACTACGCTAGGCTATGCCGCCCGTACCGGGCTTTCATTTCATCATAATGCCGGTGAAAATGCGGCCGCTCTTGATGCCAAGACGACGGGCGGAGAAGAACTCGTCGGGACGCGCAAAGGTATCAACGCCAGCGAATTGCATATTGCGAAGGCTCACGCCGGCTTCCTCAAGCTGCATGCTGCACGCCTGCCAAAGGTCGATGTGCGGCTTTGCCCATTGGCGCGAAAGGATGCAGGGATGGAAGCCTTCGTCGAGGAAGGCGTCGACCACTTCTTCGCCGACCTCAAAACTTTCCGGGCCGATGCTGGGACCTACAGCCACCTTCACGCGCTTCGGATCAGCGCCGAGGCGCACCATCTCGACCAGCGCCTTCTGCGGGATGCGCGCCACCATACCGCGCCATCCGGCATGTACGGCGGCAATCACCTCTGCTTCTGCGTCGTACATCAACACGGGCACGCAATCTGCTGTAGAGACGCCGATGCACACGCCTTTCTCGCACGTCACCACAGCATCTTGTTCCTCGAGCAATCGCCAACGCATCTCGGGAAAGGTCTCGAAGTACTTTCTATCAAGCACATACACATGGTCGGTGTGTGTCTGTCGCGGCAGCACGAGGTGTTCATCGTCGATGCCGAGGTGAGCACACAGCGCCTTGCGACACTCCGCCACGTGTTCAGGAGCATCGCCGCAGTAGTGCGTAATATTAAAAGAGGAGTAGGCGCCACCATCCGTCTCACCGCAAGCATCGCGGCGAGTGCTGAAGGCGCTTACACCTCTTCCTAATTTGTATTCGAGAAGGTTCATTGCAAAGAAGTGTGTGATTCGACTGCATTTACGGTTTGCTTGTGCGCACAGGGCGGACGCTGTGGCCGTAGCAACGGACGGCATTTGTCTTGACAATGGAGTTCAGGTTGAAATCCAGCAAGAAAGCGCTGTAGGAAGCCTGGTCACCGAGCGAAAGCGTCCAGTAGCCACCGCCGTCGTTGTAGAAGGAAGCTCCGCCGTAATATCCGGCGGCAGGCAAAAAGAGTTTGGCGCCGTTCGCCTTGCTTGTGATGAGTCGGCCTCCGACGTCGTTCTGGGTGGTCCACTTTGTCGTAGTGTAGCGACTGTCGCAGAGCTCCTCAATTTGCTCGGGCGTAGGCATTCGCCATTCGGCGCCCCAATTCATATAAGCTGCGTCGTCGGCGGGTTCGAGTGTCTTGTTGTTTTTACCCACATAGGTGCCGTTTTCATACCAACAACTGCTTGTCTTGCCGTCTTCGAAGGTATATTCGCTGCATCCCGTCAAGCTGGTGTAGCCCTCCTTCATCCATTTGTACAGCGCCCAGGAGTAGGTGCGCTTGGGCTTCACCTCGCCCCACGCAAAATAGTCGCCGAATTCCTCAGGACTGCTTGCGCCGACATTGCACGTGGCCCACAGCGTGCCCGAAGGCAAGCCGAGGTCAACATATTCGTGGACGTTGGAATCGAGATAGACTTGACGCTCCTCATCGCGTTCGCCGAGCAATGTGCTCGTCAGCAAAGTCACATCCTCGATTGTGAGACGACCGTCGTGGTTCATGTCGCCCACAATCATCTCCGTCTGCGCAGCGGATCGGCCCGCGCCGACGAGAACAAAAGCAATGGTAAGCAGGAATTTCTTCACCATATTTGAGGCTTTTAAAGGGGAAGCGTCCCTAAAAACGTAACCCTTAACACCCGCGATCTTCTTGTTCTTCAAGGGATTGCGGGTGTCAAGCGGTATATAAGAAAATTTAAATTGTTTGTCGGAGTCTTGACGTCACAAAACACGAGAGTCCTACTATTCTTCCACGTCTTCTACGTCTTCGATTTCGTAGTCCTCGAGTTCTTCGATGTCGTCATCGTCCACCTCAACGTAGTCGTCGGCCCAGTCGGCAAAGTCGCGGTCGAGATACTCTACCTCACGGTCGCGATGCACGATACTGCCGCCTTCGGCCACACTCTGGAGTTTGTTGCTCTCGGAGTTGAGTTCTTCCCAGATGATATCCTTCAGTTGCTGGATGTTCTTACCGGCAACGGCGCTGATGAAAATGACGGGAAGGTCGTCGGGCAGGTCGGCACGGAGCATCTCTTCAAGTTCTTCATCGAGGAGGTCGCTCTTCGTCACGGCCAGGATACGGTGCTTGTTCAGCAGGCCTTCGTTGAACGAGCCTACCTCATTGAGCAGCACTTCGTACTCCTTTTTAATATTATCTGTGTCGCCAGGCACCATGAAGAGGAGCAGGGAGTTACGTTCGATGTGACGGAGGAAGCGCAAGCCAAGGCCGCGGCCTTCGGCAGCACCTTCGATGATGCCGGGGATGTCGGCAATGACGAACGAGCGTCCGTCGCGATAGGGCACGATGCCGAGCGAAGGCTCAAGCGTCGTGAAGGGATAGTTTGCAATCTTGGGGCGCGCGTTGCTCAGCGAGCTGACGAGGGTGGACTTGCCCGCGTTGGGGAAGCCAACGAGACCTACGTCGGCGAGTAGCTTAAGCTCGAGCACGACCATCATCTCCTGCATGGGTTCGCCGGGCTGTGCAAAGCGGGGCGCCTGACGCGTGGCGGTGGCGAAATGCTGATTGCCAAGGCCGCCACGACCGCCTTTGAGGAGCATCACAACCTGTCCGTCTTCGGCAACGTCGCAGATGAACTTACCCGTCTCTGCGTCGTAGGCTACAGTACCGGGAGGCACGTCGATGTAACGGTCTTCACCGTCGGCACCGTGGCTACCGCTCTTACCGCCCGCTCCGCCGTGACCGGCAAAGACGTGGCGCTCATAGCGGAGGTGCAGGAGTGTCCAATAGTTGTGGTTACCACGCAGATAAACGTGACCGCCGCGTCCGCCGTCGCCGCCGTCAGGACCGCCATTAGGCTGGTACTTGGCGCGGTGCAGGTGCATGGAGCCGCGGCCGCCCTTACCCGAGCGGCAAAAGATTTTTACGTAGTCAATGAAATTGCTTTCAGCCATCTGTTTTAATTAAGATTTAAGAATAAAGAATTAAGAATTTAAGTTACCTCCATGGATAA
>JAUNIC010000243.1 GCA_030523615.1 Bacteroidales bacterium | reverse complement strand
GCGACCTCCAGGTTATGAGCCTGGCGAGCTACCAACTGCTCCACTCCGCGATGTTCGCTTGCATTCGGTGTTGTTTCCCGATTGCGATTGCAAAGTTACGGCGTTTTTTGTGAAGCGCCAAGCATTTCGTGGGAAAATTGCACAAAAACTGCAATGGGGTGCAAATATTGCAAGACGCTGTTGACAAAGGGGAAGAAAGAAGACCGCTCTGTTGCGTTGTGTGCAACAGAGCGGCCTGTGAGATTTAGCTTAGGGTTATAGCCCTATCAAGCTACTTTGGTGAACGGTTGATTAGCCGAGTTCAGCGAAGTACTTGATGGTGCGAACCATCTGGCTGGTGTAGCTGTTCTCGTTGTCGTACCAAGAAACAACCTGTACCTGATAGGTGTCCTCGTCGATCTTAGCAACCATGGTCTGGGTAGCGTCGAAGAGGCTACCGAAACGCATACCGATGATATCGCTGGAAACGATCTGATCTTCGGTGTAGCCGTAAGACTCGGTCTGAGCAGCCTTCATGGCAGCGTTGATGCCTTCAACGGTAACGTCCTTACCCTTAACGACAGCTACGAGGATGGTGGTAGAGCCGGTGGGAGTGGGGATACGCTGAGCAGAGCCGATGAGCTTGCCGTTGAGTTCGGGGATAACGAGACCGATAGCCTTAGCAGCACCGGTGCTGTTGGGAACGATGTTCTGTGCACCTGCACGGCTACGACGGAGGTCGCCCTTACGCTGAGGACCGTCGAGGATCATCTGGTCGCCGGTGTAAGCGTGGATGGTGCTCATGATACCGCTCTGGATGGGAGCGTAAGCGTGGAGAGCAGCTGCCATGGGAGCGAGGCAGTTGGTGGTGCAGGAAGCTGCAGAGATAACCTTATCCTCAGCGGTGAGAACGGTGTGGTTTACGTTGTAAACGATGGTGGGGAGGTCGTTACCTGCGGGAGCAGAGATGACAACCTTCTTTGCGCCAGCCTGGATGTGAGCCTCAGCCTTTGCCTTAGAGGTGTAGAAACCGGTGCACTCGAGAACTACGTCAACGCCGAGCTCGCCCCAGGGGAGTTCAGCTGCGTTGGGCTTAGCGTAGATGGTGATCTTCTTGCCGTCAACTACGATGTAGTCTTCGCCAGCCTCTACAGTGTGCTTGCCTTCGCCGAACTTGCCAGCGAAACCACCCTGAGCGGTGTCATACTTGAGAAGGTGAGCGAGCATCTTGGGAGAGGTGAGGTCGTTGATAGCAACAACTTCGTAACCTTCAGCTTCGAACATCTGACGGAATGCGAGACGGCCGATACGACCGAAACCATTAATAGCAACTTTGACCATTGGAATAAATGTTTTTATGGGTTAATAAATGAATTTTTTTGTGAGGAATCGAGTCCGGCTGTGCAGAGTACTCGATTTTCGCCGACAAAATTACGCAAAAATTTCAAATCGAAAATGAAATTCACGTTTTTTTTTCGTTTTTTGTGCGATTTTTTGCAATTTTTGTGCTCCTGTGCACGATTTATGCCCAGTTTCTTGGTTATACGGCAAACATGTCGTAAATTTGCGCCTCCAAGATTCACATATAATAATATAATATTACGATGCAACAGAAAATCATCATCCTCGATTTCGGTTCGCAGACCACGCAGCTCATCGGACGTCGTGTGCGCGAACTCGATACTTTCTGCGAAATCATCCCTTACAACAAGTTCCCCCACGACGATCCCTCCGTCATCGGCGTCATCCTGTCGGGTTCGCCCCTCAGCGTCTATGCTGACGATGCCTTCCACGTGGATCTCTCACGCATCCGTGGCCGTCTGCCTATCCTCGGCATCTGCTATGGTGCGCAGTACATGAGCCACATCTACGGCGGACGTGTAGAGAGTGCCGGAACTCGTGAATATGGTCGTCAGAACCTCCAGTATGTCGACAAGGAATGTCCTCTCTTCCGCGGTTTCGACGACAACTCTCAGGTGTGGATGAGCCACGGCGACTCCATCACCCGCATTCCCGAAGGTGCTCACGTCGTAGCCTCTACCGAGACCGTTGAGAATGCTGCCTACTACATTCCCGACGCTCGTCAGGGCGGTGAACTCGACCGCGTGACTCCCTGCCCCGTTTTCGGCACGCAGTTCCATCCCGAAGTGTTCCACAGCCTCCAGGGTTCGCTCCTCCTCAAGAACTTCGTCGTAGACGTCTGCGGCAGTCGTCAGGACTGGAGCGCCGACGCCTTCGTAGAGACTACCGTCAAGGAACTCAAGGAACAGATCGGCAACGACCAGGTCATCCTCGGCCTCTCAGGCGGTGTCGACAGTTCCGTAGCCGCTGTGCTCCTCAACAAGGCCATCGGTAAGCAGCTTACCTGTATCTTCGTAGATCACGGTATGCTCCGCAAGAACGAATTCACCGACGTGATGAAGGACTACGAGTGCCTCGGCCTCAATGTGGTCGGCGTCGATGCCAGCGAGAAGTTCCTCGGTGACCTCGCCGGAGTGCGCGAGCCCGAGCAGAAGCGCAAGATCATCGGCCGTGACTTCGTGGAGGTGTTTGATGCCGAAGCCAAGCGCATCATTGCCGAGTCAAAAGACGGCGACTCGGAGGTCCGATGGCTCGCTCAGGGCACCATCTATCCCGACCGCATTGAGAGTCTCAACATCACGGGTAAGGTGATCAAGAGCCACCACAATGTGGGTGGTCTGCCCGAAGAGATGCACCTCTCGCTCTGCGAACCCCTCAAGTGGCTCTTCAAGGACGAAGTGCGCCGAGTGGGTCGTTCGATGGGTATGCCTGAGCACCTCATCACGCGTCACCCCTTCCCCGGTCCCGGTCTCGCCGTACGTATTCTCGGCGACATCACCCGCGAGAAGGTTCGCGTGCTCCAGGATGCCGACGACATCTACATCCGTGGTCTTCGTGAGTACAAGGTGAAGCTCAGCGGTGAAGAAGCTCGCCGCGTGCTTGCTGCCGGTGTTCCCGCCGAAATGACTGATGGCGAGATTGAGGTGAGCCTCTATGACCAGATTTGGCAGGCAGGTGCCATCCTCCTCAGCGACGTCCGCAGTGTGGGTGTCATGGGCGACGAGCGCACCTATGAGAATCCTGTAGCTCTCCGTGCTGTGACTTCCAGCGACGCCATGACGGCCGACTGGGCTCATCTGCCTTACGACTTTATGGCTCGCGTCAGCAACGACATCATCAATAAGGTCAAGGGTGTCAACCGCGTTTGCTACGACATCTCTTCCAAGCCGCCAGCAACAATCGAGTGGGAATAATCCATTCATAGAATAAACCGCCAACCGGGCGCTCTTCAATCAAGCGCTCGGTTGGCGGTGTCTTTGTGCGTGAATTTGCCCAATTTCCAGTTCTCTATATATGGAAACATGCATTTTGGGTTAACGGTTCACTTTTTGGGGCTAATTTGCTGACA
>JAUNIC010000037.1:7892-21792 GCA_030523615.1 Bacteroidales bacterium | reverse complement strand
CAAGCACCCCACAAACCTAACCAACCATAAACCAAGCAACCCATGATACACGACTTTGAAAACCAGATAAAAGATGACCTGCACCGCTACCTCATGGCGCAGGGTGAAGTGGACGAATACTTCGACACATTGCTGCACCGCCTCATCGACGCCCCCGACATTGAGGGCAAATGGGATGCAATCGCTCAGAGCTACATGGCCGACGGCATCCGCGAATTTGCGGACTATCCCACCGTCTCGCTCGGCTGGATGATGTACATCGGCATGGCCGTAGCCAAACTTTGGGACGAAGATTGGGCCCGCTACGACGCCATCGGCGATCTCTATCTCCATCTCCGCGATCCGCGTGGCTACGACGCAATGGACGAACACATCCGTGGCTTCGTGCTCCGTCTCAAAGGCAAGGACTTCACCGCTCTCGAAAAACTCGTAGGCGAATGTGCCGCACGCACCCACAACCAGCTACGTCACAGCGGTTTTGAGCCGGGCACCAAAGAAGCGTTCCGCGCCTACACCGCCTGTCTCCACCAGCTCTATCTCATGGGCGCCGCCGTGCAGCTGAAGCGTATGGGCTACCGCATGACCAAAGTTTCGTAAGTTCTCGTAAAATCATCGCAACCATGCCTCAAGACCTGATTGACTACATCGAACGCGAGATTCTGCCGCGCTATGCATCGTTCGACGCCGCCCACCGCATCGACCACGCCCGCATGGTCATCGAGCAGAGTCTGCAGCTGGTTGAAACCATCAACAGTTCTGCCGATTATGTCGATGACGACGGGCAAAAGCTACAGGTTTCTCCCACGTTGGCCTACACCATCGCAGCCTACCACGACACGGGACTCTGCGAGGGTCGCGAGCACCACCATACCGTCTCAGCCCGCATCATTCGCAACGACAAGACGCTCCTCCGTTGGTTCTCGCCCGACGAAATCAACCTCATGGCCGATGCCGCCGAAGACCATCGTGCCTCCGCCAAATCGGCACCACGCACCATCTACGGACGCATTGTTGCCGAAGCCGACCGGTTCATCGATCCCGAAACCATCATCCGCCGCACCGTGCAGTTTGGCCTTGATCACTATCCCGAGCTCTCTGTCGACGAGCACTACCACCGCACCCTTGAGCATCTACACGAGAAGTATGGCGACGGCGGCTACCTCCATCTTTGGTTCGCCGATTCGCCCAATGCCGCACGCCTTGAAGCTCTTCGCGTCATCATTCGCCAGGCTGACGAAGCGCTCCCGCAGCTCTTCGCACAAATCTGGGAAAGCCTCACGCAAACAACGCCACAACTCCGCTGATTGCCATATAAATATAGATGATAATGCGGAGGATGGGCAGCGAAATGCGCTTGAAAGCCAGCGAGCCAATCCACGTGCCGAGAATGACAGCGGGCACCGCCCAGCACCAATGCGTGAAGACTGTGGGCGTCAGCAATCCGCAATGCGCGCGGAAAAATGTCATGGCAAGATTGCCCACAAGAAAATACGTTTGGGCCATGGCTATATAGCTCTCCTTCGTGGAGTTAGTGGCCACAAAATAAAGCACAGCGGGAGGCCCCTGCATACCGAAAAGACCGCCCATAACGCCCGAAAGCGTACCCATGCCAATCTGTACGGGTATCGTGGTGGGCAGCTTCACTCGGTCCTTCAACCACAGAAACCATACGCTGGCAAAGATCAGCACGCCACCCAGCACTTTGCGCAGAATTCCTCCGTCAGCATAGGCCACAAACTTCACGGCAAAGAACGATACGATGAGGAACGTCACAAGAATGGGCAGCAATTTCTGCCAACAAATGTGGCGCCACGTTCGGACCACAATAATGATCGAGGTCACCATGGCCAGCAATCCGCTCAGCGTAGTGGCTTCACCGTATGAAGGCATGAGGTAAGGCAGCACCGTCATAATGAAGATGCCGAAGCCAAAGCCAGAGACGCGCTGCACGAAGGCGGCGCCCATGCTCATCAGGAAGAGAAGAAGGAGTTGTGTGTCCATAATTTGACCTAATCGAAGGAGGTCGGCATGCCACTTTGCCATATTGCACGTGATGTCCGGCAACAAAGTCAAAGCGGCCGACTCTCGCAAAGCGAGTGCAAAGTTACGCATTTCCGCTCATCCGACGAAAAGAAAAAACTCTTTTCTGCGCAAAACACTTGTTCATAACAGAAAAATTCACTAAATTTGCGCACAAAAATACTATAATGAGAAACGCGACCTTTCTGGCATTTGCTCTCGCAGCTTTCACCGTCTTTACCGCCCACGCCGACTCAGTAACGAGCGACGAGGCCCTGACCCGCATCGTAGCACAGATGAACAGCCACCTTGCGGCGCCACATCGTGCCCCCGTCAGTTCAAGCGCTTTCAGCCTCGCCAAGGTAGGCACCATGAAGCAAGCCGCAAACTGCCAAACGCTCGCTGCGCCTGCTTACTATGTATTCAATCGCACAGGTGGCGGTTTCGTTGTGGCTCCCGCTGACGACACACAACCCGCCATTCTCGCCATCATCGACGAGGGAGAATACAACGAGACGACGCTCCCCGACGGTTTCAAGGCCTGGCTCAACGAGGTAATTGCCTATCCACCGGCCCTTCCCATCAGCGCAGTGGCTCCCTTTGCCAAGAGTGTGTCACCGCTGTTGGCCGACGACCAGATTGCCTGGACACAGACGGCCCCCTTCAATACTGATTGCCCGAAGTTCTACTACGGCGGCTACAACTACGAGACCATAGCCGGTTGCGCCGCCATCGCTGCGGGACAGATTATGCGCTACCACAAATGGCCGGAGCAGGGACAAGGCAGCGTCGACTACACAAGTTACGTAGGCATTCAGTATGGTCAGACAATAGAAACGCACGTCAGTCGCGATTTCTCTCAACACACCTACGATTGGACGAAAATCCGCGGCAACTACACCTTCACTGGCAGCGGAACAAAAGAGGAGCGCGCCGAGGTTGCCAAGTTTGTGGCTGATGTGGCTTGCGCCTGCAAAATGAACTTCGATCCTACGGCCAGCGAAACGACAGACCTCAATGTGGCACAGGCCTTAAAGCGTCACTTCGATTACGACCCTTCGCTCCAGTTTATTGACCATTGCTACTACAGCACAGAAGCTTGGGCCGCCTTGCTCCGTGCAGAACTCGACGCCAAACGCCCTGTGTATCTAAGCGGTGCAAATGTGACAAACACCGCCAACGGCGACGCGCTTGCAGGCCATGCTTTCGTTGTCGACGGCTACAACACCGACGGCCTCTTCCACATCAATTGGGGCTGGGGCGGCACGTCCGACGGCTATTTCGCCCTCACCTCGCTCAATCCCAACAAGCAGGGTTCGGGCGGTAGCGCTGGTGGCTACTCCTTTATGTCGAACGCCATCATCGGCATCCAACCTTACTGCGGCGGCGAAGAAACGCCCGCTTTCCTCAGTCTCGCCGGCGAATACTGGGAGACAAGCTACGACAACGAAGTGGAGGGCGGCGGCTACAAGATCTTCTTCACCGTGACCAACCCCACCGCTACCGACTTCGACGGTTTCATTGCCATCCGTGTGATGGAAGGCGACCAGATGATCATGCATCCGAAGCAGATGGCGTGGAAACTCGGCTGCAAGGCTGGAGCCAGCGGTGCGCTCGGTAAGGGAATCATGAAGGACTACTTCATCAGCCATCCTACGGCGCGACTCGAGCTCGTCTATGCCCTCTGCCCTGGAGCCAGTACAGCCGATGCTGCCACCCAGACGGCTATGCTTGAGAGCATTGCCGACGACTGTTGGCAGCCCGTTGCCGCTCGCGAAGGAGCTCCGAAATCACTTCAGAATTTTGTCGATGCGAAGAACAATCTTTCCTTCGGCAATAAGCCCGACGAGGTATTCCAGTTGCGTTTAGCCGGCCTCACCTCCGACATTACCCCCAGCGCCGGCCGCACCGTGAAGTTCACAGCGACGGTGACCAACGAGAGCGACTACGAATACTTCGCCCCGCTCTATCTATTCCTCTACGATAGCAACGGCAACCAGATGGGCTACTCCAACTACGACTTGCACCTCCTGCCAGCCCATACCACAAAATGCTTCGACTTCGACATCACGCTCCCCTCGGGCTACAAGAGCTACGCTGTGGCTTACGAAGACAAGGGTTACGACTGGAGCTACGTGCCCATGCCGCTTTATCAGAACGAAGACACCTACACCACCGACCTGTTCACACCCTTGCTCGACCCCAACAACGGCGAGGGCGGCCAAACTCCTGACGGCTCCGACAATCCCGACGCCCCGACCTTCGATGGCACCATTGCTGCAGTCGGCGCCCCCGTTCCCAAGAGTGCGACCGGCGAAATCAGCGGCGATCTCAAGGGCTTCCCCGCCGAAGGCGTAGGCTACTACATCAGGAACATCGACAGCGGCTGCTACCTCAACATCATCGCAAGCACAAAGGAAAGTGCTGTGCTCAGCAACTCTCCCGAACAGTTCTACTTCAAGGAAGTCACCCATCCGCTGACTGGCGAAACGGGCTACAACGTCTACACCGTCGACGACAATCAGCACTGGCTCGGCGGACACAATTCGAACACCTACAACATGGACAACAATGTGAAGACGATGTGGTACGTCCGCGAAGTGTCGCCAGGAGCATACGCCTTCTTTGACGTTGAGAACCTTGGTTACACCGACTACATAGCCGATGCTACAGACGACAGGTCTTGCTATCTCGGTTTCGACAATGAGTATTGGATCAGCAGCCTCAATCGTATCCAGAACTTCGCCACCAATCCCTACGGACTCCATGCTTTCCGCCACAGAGAACTCAAGAATCACGCTCTCTTCAGCATCGAACTTCCTGGCAGTGCCAACGGCCACATCTACGGCGACGTCGACGAGAATCGCACCGTCAACAGCGCCGACGTCGACGCCCTCATCGCCATTCTGCTGCGCCAGAAGGCCGTAACACCCGAAGCCGACACCGACCTCAGCCGCTTCATCACCATCGGCAACGTAACCACACTCATCAAGCATCTTAAAGACATTTCTAACCAATAAGTCAATACCTGACGCACGAACGAAAGTATATATATGAAAAAATCCATCAGCCTCTTTATGGCATTGGCCATGGCAGCAGGCCTCGGAGCTCATGCCGCCACCATCAGTAGCGACGAAGCCCTCGCCCGCATTGTGGCACAATGGAATGCCGCCAACACCCATCGGGCACCGATGCAGGCCAGTGCACTGACACTTGCAGAAACGGGGAATGCTCTGGCATCAGCTCCCTCCTATTATATATTTACACGCGCGAGAGGAGGCTTCGTCGTAGCCCCTGCTGACGACGCTCGACCTGCCATCCTTGCTTACGTTGACGAGGGCAGCTACGATGCCGAAAAAATGCCTCCTGCCTTCCACGCATGGCTCGAAGAAATCTTAAAATACGGCGCCGCCGACTCGAGCATTGCATCGTCGAAGATGCAGAAGGCAGGCGCTGACAACGATTTCCTGCTGGGCGACATTGTCTGGACGCAGGAGTACCCCATGAATGCCAACTGCCCCACCTACAATTACTACGGCTACAACTATTCGACCTACGCTGGCTGTGTGGCCATTGCGCTTGGCCAGATTATGCGCTTCCACCAGCACCCGCAGCAGGGCACGGGCAACATTGCTTACTCCACCGACACATACTCACTCCCCGTGGCCACCAACCTCGACGACCACACGTACGATTGGTCGAAGATCCTGCCCAACTACGTCTACACGCAGTCCACCAGCGCCGAACGCGAAGAGGTGGCTCGCTTCGTCTACGATGTGGCGGCGGCTTGCCACATGGACTTCTCGCCAGCTGCCAGCAATTCGCAAGACTTCCGTGCGGCACAAGCTTTGAAGCGCAACTTCCACTATGATGCGTCGCTCCAACTCGTAGATCACGGCAACTACTCCACTGCACAATGGGCACAGCTCCTCCGCGACGAAATCGACGCTCGCCGTCCTGTGTATATCAGCGGAGCCAACGTACAGGGGTCTAACAGTGAAGTGGCGGGCCACGCCTTCGTCATTGACGGTTATAACGCCGAGGGCTACTTCCACATCAATTGGGGTTGGAACGGCTCATCGAACGGCTACTATCTCCTTACTGACCTCACTCCCAAAGACAAGCAGGGAGCAGGAGGTTCGGCAGCGGGCTATGCCTTTATGCAAAATGCCATCGTGGGCATTCAACCCGATAAAGGCGGCGCAGAGACTCCCGCATCGCTCTGTCTCATCTACGACCAGATATGGACGGAGCGTGACGCACAGGGCGACGCCGTACACTTCTACATCGCCAACCCCTCAGCCACCGACTTCAGCGGCATGATGGCTCTGCGCATCACCGATGCCAACGGTTCCGCTCTCAACGACCCCATAGCCACGGCACTCAAGACCACGTGCAAGGCCGGTTTTGGCGGCGAACGCGCTTGGTACATCGATCTCAAATCTCTCGGAAACCGCGCTGGCATGGTGTTCGAAATCGTCTACCGCGAAGACGGCACCGAGACGTGGAACGTGGCCGGCAGCCGTGCAGGTTCGCCCCATTCGCTCATCAGCTACAAGACAGCAGGCGGCAGCGTGGCCCTGCAGCCCAACCCTTCAGAAATGTTCCAGATGCGACTGGCCGACCTCAAGGCCGACGCTCCCCTCAAGCCCAGCACAACGACCACCTTCACCGCTCGTGTGAAGAACGAGAGCGACTACGAATACTTTGCCCCGCTCTACCTTATGGTCTACGATGCCAGCGAGGCTCTCATAGGCTACACCGACTATCAGCTATACATCGTTCCTGCACACGGCGAATCTGAGGTGAAATTCAACTACACGCTCCCGAAGGACGAAGGCTCCTACCACTTCTGCGTGGCTTACGAAACCCTCGGCTACAACTACGATTACAGCCCCATGCTTCGCGAGGGCGAGGCTGCCTACGACTACGTGTTCAACGTATCGAAAGACGGCGGTGAGAACCCTGGTGGCGGCGAAGTCGATCCCGGCGACGGCAGTGTGCAAAACTACGTTCTGGAGTGCATCGACTACGGCGCCGATGCTGTACGCCGCGACGTCAAAGTGCGCTTCGAAGGTCGCGAGGTCTACATCCAAGGCATCTCCGAAGAAGTGCCCGACGGTTGGGCCCACGCCACACTCGACGACGGAGTGGCCATCTTCGAGACGCCCCTTCTCCTCGGCGAATGGAACTACTACGGCTCCATCCGCAAGCAGTACATCACTGGCGCCGATACGGGCACGGGCGACGTCAGCGGCCTCACGCTCTATTACGATGATGAAACGCGTAGCTTCACCTCGTTCTCCAACAACTGGATTCTCCTGACCGGCGACCCCACTCAGGTGGGTTACTACTACGACCATCTCTACAATTCCGTCAGCATCATCCCGTCCAACAATGCTACCGACCGCACGGTGACGCCTCCCGACGGCCTCGCCACAAGCACTTACCAGCTATGCGGCCGCAACCCTTACAGCGGCATCCCTACCGATTACACGCTCAATGTTGGCTATGAGGGCAAAGATGTCTACGTACAGGGACTCTATCCCGCCTTCCCCAATGCCTGGATCAAAGGTACCATCGCCGACGGCAAAGCTACCTTCAAGACTCCGCAGTACATTGGCAACTACCACGGCCTCTACAATATGTACATCGCTGGCGTTGAACCGGTTAAAGAGGAGCTCTGCGCACTCGTCATGAACTACGACGCCGCGTCCCACACCTTCACCACGACCGACGACTGCTGGTTCATCGTGCAAGCTGGTGAGACCAACGTGCTGCCCATGATGCTCCTCGACGCGGTCAGCATAGCGCCCTACTCCACTCCCGCACTCGACTACAGCGACCTCGCTCTGCCCGCCGAACTGACAGACGCCGTGCGCCCCTACAGCCTCAGCGCCATCAATGCCGACGACAATAGCACCGTGACCCGCAACGTCAATGTGGCCATCAGCGGTCGCGAAGTCTACATCCAGGGCCTTTCGACCTACTTCCCCAATGCGTGGGTACGTGGCACAATCGGCGAAAGTGGCATCACTGTCTTCCAGCGCAACCAGCACATGGGCAAGATGGAAGGATACGAGGCGTATGACATTTGGCTCGGCGCAGGCGACACAATGAGCGGCGAGATGCTATATGGCAACTTCCTCCTCATCTACGACGCTGCAAAGGGTACATTCACCCAGCCCGAAATCAACTACCTCGCCATCAACGCTTCGACCACGAAGGTATATCACCTCGAGCTCCTCAAAGGCGTGCAGCTCACGCCCAGCAACGTCGATGGCATCGGCAGTCTTACAGCCACTTCCCTCCTCCCTCTTCCCTCCTACGATCTACAGGGCCGCAGAGTCGTTCCTTCCGCCCACGGATTCTACATCCACAATGGACGCAAGAGCGTGAGATAAACACGCAATATGAGATAAACACATCTACACAACACGAACCCGCCAAATGCGTATAGCACCTGGCGGGTTCGTTGTTTTGGATCGCGAAACTTACCTTTGAAGTAGTTCGAAACATCTTTGAAGTAGAAAATTCTACCTTTGAAGTAGTTCGAAAAACGATAATCAGTGAAATCCGCGAGCCTTGCCGTTTCCTGGAGAAAGGAAATTTGCATTTTGGGTTCACGGGTTCACTTTTTCTCCATACCGCACTACAGATCAACAACTTAGAGTAGTGAACCCACAGTGATTTAGGGTTCACTTTGGGTTCACTAGGGTTCACTTTTGGAGCAAAACAGAAGGTCTTTTATATGCCTATGACATTTCTGCGGCCTCTCGACGTGCAAAATTTCCACTCACACATTGGCAGAAGCAGAAAGAGTGAACCCTGGTGAACCCTAAACTGCTTAGGGTTCACCTTTATAACACAAGTAATATCAGCGAGTTACATGATAAAAGTGAACCCGTGAACCCAAAATCATTTTTTCTCTGCCCCAGAGAAGGCGCTGTCGTTAGCAAACGTCGTTACTTCACCCAAGTCTTCTTGCGGCTGCCGATGACGATGCCGGCAGGATGCTGGGGGGCGCGACGTCCGAAGAGGTCGTAGAGACGAGCTTCGGAAGCAGCGGGCGAGAGGACAGTGTTGACACCGACCACACTTTGCAGTACATCCGCAGGATCGAAGTCGGCCGCTTCGACGATGATGAAGCTGTTGCCGTCGTCCTTTGTTGTCCAAGTGTCGATGGTGATCTGCTTGCTGCCGCCGAGGTTGAAGTTCATCGCAGAAGAAAAACGCAGGTGCACGGTTGTCTCGTCGGCATCGACGAAGTAGACAGCGTCGGTGGGCATCTCGACGAGGTCGCCCTTGTTCGTGGCGCTCACAAATTTCTTCGTCGCTACATTGTAGAGATAGAGGTCATTGGCATAGTTGACAAAGGCAAAATGCTGCAGCGGGTCTTTGCGGCTGACGGTGATGCCCATGCCGTTTTCGTCGGTACCCATGATGCAGTCGGCCATTTCGTCGATGACGGTAAGACCGCCGCGCTTCAGGGTATAGATGATGTAGGCCTTATTGGCGTCAACGTCGTCAGCGCTGAGCACGTGGGGAGGTTCGGGCTCGACATACTGCACGAATACCCAGGGACGGCTCTCATCGGTGGGGTCGGTGGAGTCGCTCTTGTAGTCGACGTGCGTGCCGCCGGAGATGCTGTTGCCGTCGCTCCAGGCGAGGATATTGTTCGAGCCGTTGGGATTGTAGATCGTCACACCTTCGTAGTCACCGTACTTCACGCCCTGGAACATCCAAGGCTTTGAGGGAGTGGCCGACCAGCTGTTGCGGCCGTTGAGCCCCTGGCCTTCGAGACCCTCGAAGTCGGTGTGGATCACGACTTCCTTGTAGCAGCGGTGGCCCTGGTCATCGACGTCGACCTTGCCGGTGAAGTAGAAGCGGGAAGCATCGTCCATCGACTCGACGATGGGCAGATAGTTCTTGGCGCCCGTCACGCTCCAATAGCCTTCGTGCTTCACATTTTTGATGTAGTACCAAATGGGATCATCCTCGTCCTCAGTGAGTTTGGGGAGATATTTGGCGTAGGAAGGTGTAGCGTCAGGATCGATGGGTTCGGCGTCAATATCGCGAATGTAGAACCAGTTCGACTCATCGGTCGTGGCGCTCGTGGAATAAAGCACGTAGGGGTCATCGGCCTTGTACTGGAAGTAGCTCTGGCCGTTCTTCGAGGAATGGAGCGTGTAGACGCCGGGCATGTCGTCGACCTCGTTAATGGTCCAAGACGATTCGCCGCTTGAAGCCGTCCAAGTGCCGACGTAGCCACCACCGCGCGGATTAAGCCAAAGGCCTGATGCGTAGCTGGAATCAGTGGGACGGATGTTGAAGTTTTTGTCGGAAGAGACTGTCGTAAAGGTCCAGTATGCACCGTTCTCCTGGGTGGGCTCTGTGGTGTACTGCACTTTCTGCTTACCGTCACTGGTGCCCCAAGCCTCAGCACTTACGGCATAGAGAAATTTCTCGGGAGCCTGATAGGGTTGGATGGTGTAGCTCTGACCGCTCTTGATGGGGAGTTCCTTGGGAATAATCTGCTCACCATCAACGGGCCAAGGCACATCTTTGCCGTTAAGCTTCGGACGACCAGCTCCATACTCTACGAGGCGGTCGGTGAGTTCCTGAGCGAGGGCGTGGCAGAGTTCGGGCTGCTCGGCAGCGAGGTTGTGCTGCTCGCCGATATCCTCTTTAATATTATAGAGGCGTCGCTCCTGGTTCTCCCAGAAGTAGATCATGTGGTAGCCGTCCTTGAGGATGGCGCTCCAGGAGCCGTAGCCCTCAGCCTTGTCCTGGCTCTCGCCCCAACGGTTAGGATAATGCCAGACGATGGCGCGTTCATGGTCCTCCTTGGCGGGATTGCGCACGGCGTCGGCAAAGCTCTGTCCGTCAATGGTCTGAACAGTTTCGTAATTAGTCACGCCTGCCATTTCAAGGATGGTGGGATAGAAGTCCTCGATCATGACGGGATAGTAACTTTCAAGTCCCCCTCCTTCGGAGGGGTTAGGGGAGGTCCCGGGCCAGCTGACAATCATCGGCTCGTGTACACCGCCTTCATAAGCAGAGCCCTTACCGCCGCGGGCGGGATAGTTCTGCAGGCGGTTGAGTGTGCCCTGACGAGGCGAGATGCCCTGACCACCGTTGTCACTCATGAAGAGGATGATGGTGTTGTCCGTCAGGCCGTTGGCGTCAAGGTAATCCATCACGTCGCCGAGGCTCTTGTCCATGCCTTCGATGAGAGCCGCATGGTTGATCTCGCTGGTATTGAGACGTGCGCCGAGGAGTTCGTCGTATTTGCCTTGGTTGCCGTCCATGTAGTTGGCGGTGAAACGTGTGTCGGGGTTGTAGGGCGTATGGATGGCGTAATGCGAGAAGTAGAGGTAGAAGGGTTTGTCCTTGGGACGCTGGTCGAGCTTTTTCTTGGCTTCGAGCGTAAGGGCCTCGGTGAGGAAGATGCCCTGCTGTGCATATTCGTCGAGGCCATAAACGTGGTTGGCAGCAGAGCCGTAGTTGTCGGCCGCAAGGTAGGAGCCGGGGCTGCCGTAAGAGGAGCCGGCGATGTTGACGTCGAATCCGTAGGCCGTGGGATTGGAGCCGGGCGTATTGGTGGCGCCGAAGTTGGCCTTACCGCAATGGATGGTGTAGTAGCCGTTGTCCTTGAGCACCTGGGGCAGGGCCGTGATGCGCTGGCAGTTGCGGAGCGTGGCGGGAGCGTCGGCGGGCTGCACGCCGTTCCAGTTCCACACGGGGAGACTGATGTCGCCGCCTCCGGCGTTGGTGTTCTGGTTGCCGCCTTCAATCCAGTTGGTCACCTGGTGGCGGGCAGCATTCATACCGCTGAGGAGGGAGCAGCGAGAGGGCGAGCTGACGTGGCAGGAGTAGGCCTCCATAAACTTCACGCCACGCTGGGCGAGACGCTCCATATTGGGCGTACGGTAGCGTTTGTTCAGGGGAGTCTGCTCACGATAGAAGGGCACGGACGTCTCCTGCCAACCCATATCGTCAACAAGGAAGAAGATGATGTTGGGACGATCCTGCGTCTGCGCAAGAGCTCCAAAGGACAGCGCGCTGAGGGGCAGCGCCGTCATCATTCGTTGTGCAAAATGTTTCATAATTGTTGCAATTTATATCGTTACGCTGGCAAATTTAATATTTTTTTAGCATTTAAGGTGCATTGATTTGAGATTTTTTGTATTTTTGCGGAAACTTAACGTCTATTTTTACAGAAAAGCCTCTAAAACAGCATAGAGACCAACAACATCAATCATAAAAACATAAAGCACATGAACAGACTCTACACTATTCTTTCTGCGGCAGCGCTCTCGCTCACTGCCCTGAGTGCCAGCGCCGAACTCGTCAGCGGACACCGCTACACCATCCAGCCCTACGCCGACCAGGCGAAGTACTTCTGCGTATCAAGCGCAGACGAATGGGCACCGAATCCCGACGACTCCAACGTACGCAAGAACTGCGTCGTCTACACCGATGCCCCCACCGCCGACAATGGCGGCGTGTGGGTCATGACGACTACCGAAACAACAAAATGGAACTTCCGTCCCGCCAACGAAGAAATCTACGGCGCCAGCCACTGGCTCAATCCCCGCACGGGCAACAACATCGGCAACGACCTCGCCTCAAACGGCAACAGCGCATGGACGCTCACGCCCGTCGGCGATAAGGAAAACACCTACACGCTCCTCAACAAGCAGGGCCGTTACATGTATTTCGAAGCCGATCAGGAGCATCCCCGCTGGCGCGAAGGCCTCGTGCCCAGCAGCATGGAGAGCTTCTACTTCGTCATCACCGAAGTGGACGACGATGAGCCAACTCCTGAGCCCGAACCCGTCATTGACTACAGCAGTCATCTGCCCCAGCTCACTACAGATCTTTCCAATCCCGTGTGGTACACGATGAAGAGCGCGAAGTACGGCGACTACGCCAAGGTCGTGAGCGCCACGAACTACATGTCTCTCGTCGAGGACGCTGCTGACTGCAGCCGCTTCTACTTCACCGGCACCGTAGCCAAGGACGAGAATGGCAATGACTACTACGACACGTTCGTCATCCACACCGACTTCGAAGGTCTCGAAGGCAAGGGCCTCGACGGCCGCAACAAGTGGAGCGACGCCGGCCGTCAGTACGAAGCCGCTGGCGTGAAGTATGGCGACTACGAGGGTGTGACCATCTATCGCGGCACGACCAACAATATCCTCGCCTGGAGCGACACTAACAGCCTCTGCTCCGGCAAGCACGTCGACTACTCAAGCGACTCAAGCGATAACAGCAAAGAAGCCCGCATTTGGACCTTCGAACTCGCCCACGAGCCTGATCCCGTTCTGCCCGATCCCACACTGAAGTGCGTTCTTGAACTTTACGACATAACGCCCCACATGAACGGCGAGGATCCCAAGGATTACTGCATCGAACTGAGCACCATCAGCTTCACCATCACGGGCAAGTACAACGGTTATCCCGACATGACCATCGCAGGCTACAACCCTGACCTTGTGGCTACTGCCGAAAGCCAGACAAACGAGGACGGCATCCGCCTCGCCGGCATCTACACCTACGCTGACATGGAATTCGTTGAGCCCTTCAGCATCACCCTCAACGGCAACGACGTGGTGCTTAACTTCGACGCTCTCGAAGATGGTGAGTACTCTGTTTTCTTCCCCGACCAGCTCTTCCGCAGCAACGTGACGGAAGACAACTGCGTCCTCATTACTCCCGTAGTCAAGATGCGTTATCGCGTGAACAGCGCTGAACCCGACGGTATCATCAGTGTGGAGTGTGGAGCAGCTGATGCTGTGACCTACGACTTGCAGGGACGCGTTCGCCGCGAAGGTTTCACCGGCGTAGGCATCAAGCAAGGCCGCAAAACAAT
>JAUNIC010000037.1:0-7882 GCA_030523615.1 Bacteroidales bacterium | reverse complement strand
GAGTAATCGCCTTACTCCATGCGCACTTACGACAAAATCCGCAGAAAGTTCCACGAAGGCTGCGCAGATTTCCATCTCATCGAAGATGGCGACCGCATCCTTGTGGCCCTTTCTGGCGGCAAAGATTCGCTGCTGCTGGCTCGCATGCTGGCTGAACGCGCCCGGCTTTACAAGCCCCGCTTCAGCGTGGAGGCGGCCCACGTCGTCATGGACAATATCCCTTACGAAACGGAGCGCACTTATTTGCAGGAGTTTTGCAACGCGCTGCACATTCCGCTCCACATTCTGCACAGCCGCTTCGACGACGATCCCGACGCCGCCGCAGAGGGCCGCGACCGCCGACGCCGCAAAACGAAGTGCTTCCTCTGCTCGTGGAACCGCCGCAAGACGCTCTTCCGCTTTGCAGAGGAGCAAGGTTTCAACAAGGTGGCACTCGGGCATCATCAGGACGACATCATCACCACGTGGCTGCTCAACGTGACCTACGAGGGTGCCAACGACACGATGCGTCCGCTCGTCGCGATGCGCGAATATCCATTGAGCATCATTCGTCCGCTCTGCCTCGTGCAGGAGGACTGGATTCGCGAGGTAGCGGCTGCGGAGGGTTTCGAGCATCAAAAAACGCCGTGCCCGTACGAAACGGCGACACGGCGCAACGATATGAATCGTATCTTTCACGAACTCGAAGCCCTCAATCCCGAAGCCCGCTTCAGCCTATGGCGAGCGATGGGGATGAGAGAAATGAAAGAATGAAATCGCGTCTTCGACGCTAATGAAAAAATGAAAGAATGATAGAATGCCCCTGCGGATGCACGCGCTCCGAGGATTCGCATTCTATCATTTTTTCATTTTATCATTTTTTCATTTCACTCCTGCTCCACGCCCTTCATCGAGAGAGATATACGCTTGCGGTCGTAGTCGATTTCGAGGACGCGGACGTTGACGTGCTGCTGGATGCTGAGCACCTCGGCAGGGTCGGCGATGCGGCGGTTGGCAATCTGGCTGACGTGGACGAGGCCCTTGATCTTAATGCCGAGATCGACGAAAGCGCCGAAATTGGTCACGTTGGTCACTACGCCGGGAAGAATCATACCGCGTTCAAGGTCGTCGATGGTGCGGATTTTCTCATTGAACGAGAACACCTTTGCTGTGCCGCGGGGGTCGCGACCAGGTTTATCGAGTTCCGCCATAATATCGGTGAGCGTGGGCATACCGACTTCGGCTGTGCAATAGTTCTTGAGGGGGATGCGCTTGCGGGCGTCAGCGTCGGCAATGAGGTGAGGCACATCGAGGCCTGCATCCTTTGCCATTTGCTCCACGAGGGCGTAGCGTTCGGGATGTACAGCGGTGTTGTCGAGAGGATTCTTGGCGTCGGTGATGCGGAGGAAGCCGGCGCACTGCTCGAAGGCTTTGTTGCCGAGACGAGGCACCTTGAGGAGCTGACGGCGCGATGCGAAGGGGCCGTTCTCTGTGCGGAAGTCCACGATGTTCTTGGCGAGTGCGGGACCGAGACCGCTGACATAGGTGAGGAGATGCTGCGAAGCGGTGTTGAGATTGACGCCCACGGAGTTTACACAACTCTCGACAGTGAGATCGAGGCTGTGCTTCAGCGCGCTCTGATCGACATCGTGCTGATACTGGCCCACGCCGATGGACTTCGGGTCAATCTTTACAAGTTCAGCGAGGGGATCGGCCAAACGGCGGCCAATGCTCACGGCGCCACGAACCGTTACGTCATAATCGGGGAACTCGTCGCGAGCGAGCTTCGAAGCGCTGTAAACCGATGCGCCATCCTCGCTGACGAGGAAAATTTCGACGCCCGGCATACCAAGGTCGCGAACGAGCTGATCCGTCTCGCGGCCAGCTGTTCCCGTACCAATGGCTACGGCCTCAATACGGTAAGCCTCCATCAGGTGACGCAGCGTCATCGAGGCACGTGTGTACTCGCGCTTTGGTTCGTGGGGATAGATGGTCTCGTTGTGAAGGAGTGCTCCCTGAGCGTCGAGGCACACGACCTTACAACCTGTGCGGAAACCAGGGTCGATGCCCATGATGCGCTTCTGGCCAAGGGGCGCAGCAAGGAGGAGCTGCTTGAGGTTGGCAGCGAAAACACGGATAGCCTCTTCATCGGCAGCTTGCTTGGACTGCGCGGCAAACTCGGTTTCGATGCTCGGTTTCAGCAGACGTTTGTAAGCGTCGGCCACAGCTTCTTTAACGTATTTGGCAGCAGGAGTTCCTTCGTGGATATAGGGGCGACCGATACGTTCGATGGCTTGCTCGTCATCTTGCGGAGCAATTGTAACGCGCAGAATGCCAAGGTTTTCGCCGCGGCGCATAGCGAGGAGACGATGTGAGGAACAGCGCTTAAGGGGCTCGCTCCAATCGTAGTAGTCGCGGAACTTGGCGGCTTCTTCCTCTGCGTCCTTGCCTTTGACGAGTTTCGAGGTGATGTAAGCCTCGCGGCGGAAGGTGTTGCGCAACTGGTTGCGGGTCTTTTCGTCCTCACTCACTTGCTCTGCTATAATATCACGCGCGCCCGCGAGAGCGTCTTCGACGGTTTCCACCTGATCGCTGAGGTACTTCTCAGCTTCGAGTTCAGGATCCTTCCAAGGGGTAAGCTGCAGAATGGTGGCGAGGGGTTCGAGGCCCTTTTCACGAGCCATCTGGGCACGCGTGCGACGCTTAGGTTTGAAAGGCAGATAGATGTCTTCGACTTCTGTTGCATCCCACGAGTCTTCGATACGCTTGCGGAGTTCGGGCGTCAGTTTACCCTGGCCGTCGATAGTTTCGATGACATACTCCTTACGATGCTGGAGTTCGAGAAGTTTTGCGTTTTCGTCGGCAATGGCGGCGATGACCACTTCATCGAGATTGCCCGTTGCTTCCTTGCGGTAGCGGGCAATGAAGGGGATGGTGGCTCCTTCGTCGAGGAGCTTGATGGTGTGTTCCACCTGCGTCTCTCGTATGCCGAGACGCTGAGCTATAAGTGCAGTGATGGTCATTACGTCTGATTTGGGTTTTGGCTTGCAAAGTAACGAATAAAAGCCGAGATAGCCAAACATTTCGGTAACTTTTTTTGTATATGCCTTAGCTTGATGAAAAACTTGTGGATGGACAAACAGTTCTAATGACCACCCTCATTTCCACCAGTCGTCTTCCCGTTTCGCTATCAGGCGTACCAGTTCATTCATCACCATACACATCTCACGAGTGATGCCGGGGATCTCTTCCATCTCCAGTTTGCCGTCGGCATTGATTACGGGCTTGCCTTGCTCGTCCTTAACGGGGCGCATCTCACGGCGGCGGTATTCATATTCCCATGGCGAAATCTCTAGTCGGCGTGCTCCTGCCACGGCATAGAAGTCCTTGCCCGTGGGTTTATATTTCTCGCTGAAGCCATTGTCCATCACTTCGATGACGGGCCGCAACTCCTGCTGCAGCATCTTCACAATGTCGCGCTCCTTGGGGCTCACGCAAGCCGTGACAATCACGCCCTCTTGTTCCCGCGCTACTTTCAGCACGGCCGCCTTCTGCTGTTCGTAGAGATGGGCATCGGCTCTGTGGCAGACAAGCGAGAAGAGAGGGCGTTTCAACAACTGCATATTGCCCACGAGTTCGATAACAGGGCAAGTGGTAGGCATCGCGGCAGCGGTGGTGTTTGTTGTGGTGGCGGTAGTTGTGGTAGATGTTTGGAATTTCAGGGTTGCGCTCACCTTTCCGCGGCTGTTGCGGATGCCTTTTGTGGTGATTTGTCGCCAAGCCTCCACTTGTCGGTTGTGGTCAGCAGCAATAAAGCGGTCGGCACAGAGCCCCAGCATAATGCGCTCCGGCGTCCAGTTAGCGCTCTTCATGTTGCGATGGATGCGGAAGCAGTCGGGGGCGGTACGCGTGATGAGCCATTTGCGTGGATTATTGCGAATGTATTGCCGCTTGATTTCTATCTCGTCCTCGCCAATCGCCTCCACATCGTTGTAGCCACGCACGAAAAGCGATGGGCCGCGGAAGGAGCGCGTGTGGTCGCGGTCACGATCTGGCAATCTTGGCGCGGCCGCGCCCCTTTGGTCGTCGGCTTTGCTCATGCCCCCTTGTGTTGGATGGTCTTTTCGCCAATCAATACCCAGCACGTCCCAATATTCATGACTGCAGCCCCCCATAAAACCGCCAATCACTTTCCCTAAATGTTCCTTGCCACCTGGCAGTAAATGGAGAAGCATGTGCAGATGGTTGGGCATCACTATTGCCGCTTCAACGCTTGTGTATTTATGGAACGATGGGATAGTAGCTATCACTTCTTCCACCTTCCGGCCCAGCTCCGTCAGTACGCACCGCGGGGCATCGGGCATGCCATCTGCAACCTCGGCATTGCCCGTGATGAATCCCAGCACCGGCGCTTCGCCGCGTACGTTCAGCGTCACATGAAACCACCCCTCAGTATACTTGCTGAGAGGATCACGCTTCAAAGCATCAGGCGTTGCTGCCTCCTTGGCGCGTATCTTGGCTATTTGTTCTGGTGTGAGCATATTTTCGTGTCAAGCCATGGCTGTATTTTCCTTTTTGGCGGCAAAGTTACGAAAAAAATATAGAAACATCAACTCGCGTCCGTCAAAATAATTTGAAAATGCCCAAACTCAAAAAAAGGCTGAAACGCACAAGCGACGGAGCTTGCGGCGTTTCAGCTGTTTTTGGGGGAAAGATTACTTGTTTATGATGACATTCACTTGTTTTCCCTCGTCTCTGGCCATCTCGTAGAGCGAGAAGAGGGAGCTCGTCGGGGAGAGGAAGCCGAAGGTGAGGGTGGTGGCTTGTTGGCAGACGAATTCGTTGGCGGCTGCGGCTGAAGCCCGGGAGATGCGGGGAAGGTTGCTCGTGGAGACTATCAGCAGGCGGCCGGCGGCGACGTCGACAATGAAGTCTACGCTAGCTTGGCGATTGATGTTTCAATCCACGCCCCTACGTGAGGGGCGACATGCTCATCTTCGCCATTTCCTCAAAGGATGGGAGGTTTCAATCCACGCCCCTACGTGAGGGGCGACATTTGCGAGTTCTTCAAGCTGTGAAAATAGACGTGTTTCAATCCACGCCCCTACGTGAGGGGCGACCTTCTGCTGTCTCAAAGTCGCTCACACACTTTGCGAGTTTCAATCCACGCCCCTACGTGAGGGGCGACCTTGTAGACGTTCGGCTTGCCGTCTCCGTTATTGTTTCAATCCACGCCCCTACGTGAGGGGCGACCGGGCGCGACACGGCACAAAACAAATCATTTTTTGTTTCAATCCACGCCCCTACGTGAGGGGCGACAGGCTTGCAGGTTCTACGGCGTGGACTACGAAGCGTTTCAATCCACGCCCCTACGTGAGGGGCGACCCGCCGTGCAACACAACAAGCGCGTATCAGTAAGTTTCAATCCACGCCCCTACGTGAGGGGCGACGCGGACGGATATAAAATAGCATCTGTGGAAACGTTTCAATCCACGCCCCTACGTGAGGGGCGACTTCCATAACTTTTGCGTTAACATAGTCTATAGGTTTCAATCCACGCCCCTACGTGAGGGGCGACTCCTTTTGTAGAGATAGAGTCGCCACTTGCGTCGTTTCAATCCACGCCCCTACGTGAGGGGCGACATCGAGCACAACGGAGAACGCCACACCTTCGACGTTTCAATCCACGCCCCTACGTGAGGGGCGACGCCTTGTTCGTCTTTTCCGAATAAGCACCAGTGTTTCAATCCACGCCCCTACGTGAGGGGCGACGTCGGTGTCGGGGATGGCTGGTGCTGCCTTCCGTCGTTTCAATCCACGCCCCTACGTGAGGGGCGACCCTGGGCATTTCCTCGGTCGTAGGTGAGCATGTTGGTTTCAATCCACGCCCCTACGTGAGGGGCGACGGGGAGGGTGATTTCTCCGCAGGCGGGAAGGAGTTTCAATCCACGCCCCTACGTGAGGGGCGACTTTGTTCATCGTCGCCAGCTGTAAAAGCCAAATCGTTTCAATCCACGCCCCTACGTGAGGGGCGACGCTGCGTCACCTGAAAGACCGCGTTGAACTTCTGTTTCAATCCACGCCCCTACGTGAGGGGCGACCCACACTGCCACAAGCACACACAACGAGTGGCAAAACGTTTCAATCCACGCCCCTACGTGAGGGGCGACTACCGCACCACCCGCAAGGAGTGGCAGGAGATAGTTTCAATCCACGCCCCTACGTGAGGGGCGACAACCTGGCGCAGACGGCAAGCCCGGCAAGGACGGACAGTTTCAATCCACGCCCCTACGTGAGGGGCGACTCTCGGCCTTGGTTATCAAATTAATTTCCGTGAGTTTCAATCCACGCCCCTACGTGAGGGGCGACGTGTCCATTTATAAAGTGATGTTGAAATAATCTTCGAGTTTCAATCCACGCCCCTACGTGAGGGGCGACGAGTGTCTTTTTGGCATTTTCGAGGTCGTACTGTTTCAATCCACGCCCCTACGTGAGGGGCGACATGAGTGCCTCCATTGACTTCTTGTCGTCGAGGTTTCAATCCACGCCCCTACGTGAGGGGCGACGATGTGGCGATTGAGATCCGTGCGGGTGAGGCGTTGTTTCAATCCACGCCCCTACGTGAGGGGCGACGTTGGACTTCTGGAGCCCTGTGAGCTGGGCTTTGTTGTTTCAATCCACGCCCCTACGTGAGGGGCGACTTCGAGGCAATCATGAAGCTCGTTTCGGTCATGTTTCAATCCACGCCCCTACGTGAGGGGCGACGACTGGACCCGTCAGCAAGCCACCACCGAGCAGCAGTTTCAATCCACGCCCCTACGTGAGGGGCGACGTGAGAGAGGTGATGCTGACGCACAATGACTGTCTGTTTCAATCCACGCCCCTACGTGAGGGGCGACCTCGCAGCCCTTGTCAATGAGCAAATCTTCGAGTTTCAATCCACGCCCCTACGTGAGGGGCGACCCCAAGAGGAAAAAATAAAAATCCGAATGGAAGGTTTCAATCCACGCCCCTACGTGAGGGGCGACATATTGACATTAGCGACGTTATGAGTACTGCAGTTTCAATCCACGCCCCTACGTGAGGGGCGACGCGACCCCCGTAAGCACCTCTCGGCCTTCCTTAAGTTTCAATCCACGCCCCTACGTGAGGGGCGACTAATATGCAGCGCGTTCAGCAATTGACACCTCTTGTTTCAATCCACGCCCCTACGTGAGGGGCGACTTTTAGAATGTTATATAGTTAATGTGGAGGGGTGGGTTTCAATCCACGCCCCTACGTGAGGGGCGACTGTGGTGTTAAAATTCGATTGTTATTTTGAAGTCGTTTCAATCCACGCCCCTACGTGAGGGGCGACTTGCCGATTTTCGCCATCTCTGTAATCGAGCGTTGTTTCAATCCACGCCCCTACGTGAGGGGCGACTCGAAATTTCGCGTGTGTCGCGGTTTGTGTGTGTTTCAATCCACGCCCCTACGTGAGGGGCGACATTCACAATCCCTATTTTCATTTTGGCGTTGCATGTTTCAATCCACGCCCCTACGTGAGGGGCGACCGAGGCCAGCCGTATTCGCAAAATCAACGCATGGTTTCAATCCACGCCCCTACGTGAGGGGCGACGGCCTTGTGGTCGTCAATGCTCTTGTTTCCGAGTTTCAATCCACGCCCCTACGTGAGGGGCGACCGCCTGCAGCGCATAATCGATTACCACAATGGCAAAGTTTCAATCCACGCCCCTACGTGAGGGGCGACACGACTTCACGGGCGACATCAAGCGCATATTCAAGTTTCAATCCACGCCCCTACGTGAGGGGCGACTCTCCGAACCATTGGGCTGTGGTAATGCGCGTACGTTTCAATCCACGCCCCTACGTGAGGGGCGACCACGGGGCCGACAAAGAAACG
>JAUNIC010000242.1 GCA_030523615.1 Bacteroidales bacterium | reverse complement strand
TCGTAGAATGTTCCTTGTACTTCTCTACAATAGTTATGAAATCATTTCAAATATCGCTGCAACCTTTTTTTAACCTTCCGCTTCATTAGGAGCGCAGTTAAACGGAGCAAGGTGACTTGCTTCCCGATTGCGAGTGCAAAGGTACGGCGACTTTCCCAACTGAGCAAGAAAAATCATGAAAAAAGGCGAATATTTGTGGGAAACGCGCCTTTTTGTGACGCCCGAGATTGCAAAACGCGGAAATAAGGGCGTTTTTGAGGGGAAAATGGGAGGAAAAACGGGAAAAGCGGGAGGGGAGCGGCGGGCGGAAAGGGCAGCACGCCCCAGGCGCGCTGGCCAAAACAGGGCGTCTGGGGCGTGAGCGGTGGGGAAGCCGGCATCCAATGCCGGCGATATAAACGGCGCAGTGGCGGAAAGGGCTGCAGTGGCGGAACCAAAGGCGAGCAGCGGCGGAAAGGGCGGCACGCCCCAGGCGCGCTGATTAAAACAGGACGACTGGGGCGTGAGCGGTGGGGGAAGCCGGCATCCAATGCCGGCAATATTAACGGCGCTGTAGCGGAATGAGAGCAAAAAGTGGGGTAAAGGACAGAAAAGCAGGGTGTAATGCGACGGGAAATGCACAAAAATGGGCTTTAAGTGCCAAAAAGTCATAAAAATCAGCGTGAAACTTCGTGAAACAATTATTTTTTTGTAAATTTGCCGCGCAAAAGTAGCGCACTCCTATTAAATAATAACGTGCGCGCACGTAAAACTCAGAAATATGGGAAAAATCATTGCAATTGCTAATCAAAAAGGTGGTGTCGGCAAGACGACCACCTCGATGAACCTTGCCGCTTCGCTTGCCACGCTCGGAAAGAGCGTCCTCTTGGTCGACTGCGACCCTCAGGCCAACGCATCAAGCGGTATCGGAGTGGATGTTGGCCAGATTGACTGCTCGGTGTACGAGGCCATGGTGGGTCTGAAGGATGTCCGCGAAGCAATTTTCACCACAGACATAGAGAAACTCGATGTAGTTCCCTCGCACGTGAACCTCACGGGTGCCGATGTGGAGCTCATGCAACTCGAAAACCGCGAGTACGTAACGAAGAAGATGCTGCAGGTAGTAGTGAACGACTACGACTTCATCATCATCGACTGCTCGCCTTCGCTGGGCCTCATCACAGTCAACGCCCTGACGGCTGCCGACTCGGTCATCATTCCCGTGCAGTGTGAATACTTTGCCCTTGAAGGCATCAGCCAGTTGCTGAACACCATCCGCATGATCAAGAAAAAGCTGAATCCCCAGCTTGAGATTGAAGGTTTCCTGCTCACAATGTACGACCGCCGTCTGCGTCTGGCCAACCAGATCTACGACGAAGTAAAGCGCCACTTCCAGGAATTGGTGTTCAAGACCATCATCCAGCGCAACGTGAAGCTCTCCGAGGCACCTTCGCACGGTTTGCCCGCCATCCTTTACGATCCTGAGAGCATCGGCAGCATCAATCACATGGCCCTGGCCCGCGAAATCATCGACAAGAACAAATAAAAGATATGGCAGTACAGAAAAAAAGATACCCTGCATTGGGCCGCGGCCTCGACGCCCTCATCTCCACGGGTGAGGTCAGCGTCAGCGGTTCGTCGAGCATCAATGAGGTAGAGATTGAAAAAATCAAAGCCAACCCCAACCAGCCTCGCCGCGAGTTTGATGCCGAAGCCCTCGAGGAGCTCGCCGAGAGCATCCGCCAGATCGGCATCATCCAGCCCATCACCCTCCGCCAAATGGAGGACGGCACCTACCAGATCATCGCCGGCGAACGTCGTTGGCGCGCCAGTCAGATGGCCGGTCTCACGGCCATCCCCGCCTATGTGCGCACTGCCGACGACGAGAAGATGATGCAGATGGCTCTGGTGGAGAACATCCAGCGCGAAGACCTCAACGCAATAGAAATCGCCCTTGCCTACCAAAACCTCATCGAGCAATACAACCTCACGCAGGACGCCCTGTCGGAGAAGGTGGGCAAGAAGCGCGCCACGATAGCCAACTACCTGCGCCTGCTGAAGCTCCCCGCCCAGGTACAGATGGCCCTGCAGAAACACGAGATGGACCAAGGCCACGCCCGTGCCCTCCTCGGACTGCAGCAGCCCTCGCTCCAGGTGAAGCTCTTCAACGAAATCCAGCAGAAAGGCTACTCCGTGCGTCAGGTCGAAGAGATGGTGAAGTCCATCAATTCGGGCGAAACCGTAAAAAGCGGTTCCAAGACGCTCAAAGACCGCAAGAAGACCCTCGCCGAGGAGTACATTCCTCTGCGCGAGCGTCTGTGCGAGATATTCCAGGCCAAGGTGCAGATGACCTGCTCGGCCGGTAAGGGCAGCATCAGCATCCCCTTCGCCAACGAAGAGGAACTGGAACGCATCATCGCCCTCTTCGACAAAATGAAATAACCCCTTGACTACTCCTCTTTATAATATTACGCGCGCGATGGTGCTACTCATGACAATGATAGTGGCACCCTTTTGTGCGTCGGCACAAGACGAACTTGCGGCACAGACAGCCGTGCAAGATTCGTTGGCGCAAGACTCCATCTTCGCCGCCACGCTCGAAGGCGAAGCACTCACAGCAGCTTTCGACTCGCTCGAAAACATGTTTTCCGACGGAGAGTACGTCGACTTCTACGACATGACGACCGACACGGTCCCTCTCGCTCCCACTCCCGGCAACGTGCTGACCGAGCAGGACAAGAAGGCGCTTGAAGCCGCCAATCGTCACGCCATCTTTCTGCCCGACCCACAGCGCGCCCTCTGGCTGAGTTTCGTTATTCCCGGCGGCGGCCAGATATACAACCGCAAGTACTGGAAGCTCCCCATCTTCTACGGCGGATTCCTCGGCTGCGCCTACGCCTTCACCTGGAACCAGCAGATGTACATGGACTACTCGCAGGCCTACCTCGACATCATGGACGACAATCCCAACACGAACAGTTACGTCGATATGTTCCCGCCGAGCTACGACATTGAGAGCAACATCAGCCGTTTTCAGACAATCTTCAAGAACCGCAAAGACCGCTACCGCCGTTGGCGCGACCTCTCAGCGTTCTGTTTCATAGGCGTTTACGCATTGTCCATCATCGACGCCTACGTCGACGCCCACCTGTCGTTCTTCGACATCTCGCCCGACCTCTCCCTGCAGTGGGGTCCCACCAGCATCGAAGGTCCCCACCCCAATCTCGGAGTCGGCGCGGCGCTCAATTTCTGATCCAGCACATCCCATAACGCAACAACTAATACAGCATACACCAAAAGCTAAAAACAATGAGAAAAATCACCTATATCATCCTTTCATTATGTCTATGCACAGCAGGTATAGGCACCGCGGCCCGCATGTCGACCGCCCAGCTCTTCTCTGACACCTTAGCCGCCATCAACGACACCATCCCCGACGAAGAGGAAGACTACTTCGGCGAAGACGAGGAGGAAGAAGAGGAAGAAGGCGAGTACGACGAAGAGGAAGACGAGGAATACGAC
>JAUNIC010000241.1 GCA_030523615.1 Bacteroidales bacterium | reverse complement strand
CGCATGATGGCTGAAGAAGGTGCTTGCGCCGGCAAGATGGAAATCGCCAAGGTGGCTAAGAAGCTGAACCTCGACGCTATCCACGACAGCGTGCACGAAATGGCTAAGGATGAAGCACGTCACGGTGCTGGTTTCCAGGGTCTTTTCAATCGTTACTTCAAGTAATACTTCTGCCTTCGCATAGGCCCTGTGCCTATCCCGTAGGACGATAAAAAGCAAGAGTGAAACTGCGTAAACTGCGGTTTCACTCTTGTTGCGTTTTGGCGAAGGTAGTTGTTCTTGGACACTTGAATTGATGCATCAGTGCGGCTCCACCTTGACGACTTCGATGTCGAAGATGAGGGTGGAGTGGGGCGGAATGTCGCCCGCCTTCTGCTTGCCGTAGGCGTACTCAGCGGGGATGGCGATTTCCATTTGATCGCCGGCTCGCATGCGGGTCAGAGCCATCTGGAAACCCATGATGAGGTCGCGCACGACGAAGCATGCGGGAACCTCAGCCGCCGAACCGGGACGATGGCCGGGAGTGCGCGTTGTGTCGAACACCTTGCCGTCGATGAGGCGACCGGTGTAGTGGCAGTACACAATGTCGCTGGGGCGGGCGAAACCGCTGTTCGGAGCTCCAGGCACCACGGGGCCGCGCTTGATCCAACGGTAAGCCGCGCCTGAAGGCAGTACCGTAACGCCCTCGTTCTGAGCATAAAGTTTGATGTATTCGCGATTGGTGTCGCGATAGAAGTTCTTGTTCTTTTTCATACTGGAAACGGTGATTTTGTGCGTGAAGTTCTTGCAAAGTACCCGAGCAGAACTCGTGCGACAAAAAAATCTATGAGAAAACTTGTGTAGAAGCCCCAAAAATTGTAATTTTGCAGAAGAAATATCAGGAATTCATCCTCTTCCCTTTTCCCTCTTCCCTTAACAAATGCTCCCAATCCATTTCGCCCCGCTTCAGGGTTATACAGAAGACGTCTATCGCCGCGCACACCATCGCCTCTGCGGCGGTGTGGCGCGTTACTACACCCCCTTTATGCGCGTGGAACACGGCGAAGTGCGCCGCAAAGACGCGTTCGACATGCTGCCTCAGTACAATGAGGGAGTGCCTCTTGCTCTGCAGGTTATCGCCACGGGCGCCGACGAAATGCGTGTGCTGCTCGGTGCTATCGAAGAGCGTTGGAGCGCTGTGCCCATGGCCGAAGGCGAACGTCTGCACATCGACGTTAATATGGGTTGTCCTTTCCCCCTGCAAGTGCGCCACGGCCGCGGGGCCGGTGTGCTGCAACTGCCGGAAAAGGTGGAGGAAATCTGTCGTTTTATGGCTGATCACTCGCAATATGCATGGAGCGTGAAGATGCGCCTCGGCGTGGAGGAGCCCGATGAGTGGCGCAGCATTCTTCCGCTGCTCGACGCTGCTCCGTTGGAGCACATCACCGTTCATCCGCGAGTGGCTCGCCAGCAATACGGCGGCGAACCCGATATGGAGGCTTTCGAGGCGCTGATGGCTGCGAGCCACACTCCTATAATATATAATGGTGATGTGACGACGGTGGAGGAAATCTGTGAACTCGAAGCCCGTTATGGCGCGCCGAACGACGCTGCTCACGCGCCTCTTGCTGGCGTGATGATTGGCCGTGGCTTGCTGGCCCGCCCCACCTTGGCCCGAGAGTACACCGAGGGTGTGACCTGCACCGATGCCGATGTCGTTGAGGTGCTGTGTCGTCTTCACGACGCTGTCCATGAGAGCTACGCATCTCGCATTCCCGGTGAGGCGCAACTGTTGCAGAAGCTCCGCACCTTCTGGGATTATACGGAAACGACGCTTGGCCGCAAACCGTGGAAAAAGGTGCATAAGGCGGGAAATATGAAAAACTACCTCGCTGCTGTTACGCAAGTGGGAGGGTAGCGCAATGCAATTTTTAGAGCTAATGAGGCTTATGGGGCTAATGTGCCTTATATGCCTTATTGTCGTTATGGTCTTTTAGCAAGAAACGCTCTACAACATGTGCCACGCCGTCGTCGTCGCATGAGGGGGCGATGTAGTCGGCGGCGGCTTTTACATTCTCGGCCGCATTGCCCATGGCCACGCCGATGCCCGCCACACGGAGCATGGGAATGTCGTTGTCCTGATCGCCGCAAGCTACGAGGTCGGCGGGAGTGAGATGGAGATGCTCCAGCAGACGCAGTAGCGTGCGTCCTTTGTCGACGCCGGGGGGAACGAGTTCGAGGTAGTGCGGCGCGCTGCGGTAGATGTCGATTTCACCAGCAAGGTCCGCCTTCATGGCGGCTTCGACTTCGGGGAGCAGCGTGGGATCGCCAGGCAGAAGGTATTTGGGAGGCGCGGGTCGATTGTCGAAGACGGTGGCGAGGTCATCGACGCCCTCAATGGGCATGCGGTTGTTGCGGGCGTTCTCCACGACGTAGGGGTTGTCGGGCTGTTCGCTGATGATGGTATTGCCGATGAACGAGAGCATGGGCAGATTGTAGTGGCGAGCCCAATCGCGGAGGCGGTGCAAGACGGAGTGGGGCAGTTGCTGCAAGAAGAGCAAGTCGCCAAGGTGCAGCAAATCTTCTGTCGATGTGGAATAATCGAAGAGTTGCGCGCCGTTGAAGGCAAGGAGATACCCGCCGCGCTCACGGAGGTGAAGGAGTTCGGCGAAGTAACTCATGCTGTAGGGATGGCGTCCAGAGGCGAGCACGATGGTTGTGCCCGCATCCTGAGCTCGTGTGATGGCGTCAAGGTTGCGAGCGGTGAGGCGCTTGTCGGTGGTGAGTAGCGTTCCGTCGAGGTCGAGAGCGAGGAGCATCTAAGGCTTAAAGGTTTATGGGTTTAAAGGGAGCTTTCTGTTAGAATGCTGCCGTCGAGGTGATGGATGCGGATGGTGCCGTCGACGAGGGTGACGAAGGTGGGAGGATTACCGCCCTTGGGGAAAGTGGGTGAGCCTGTGTTGACACAAAGCGTGCCTTCGCGCTCCTCTGTACCTTGCAGATGAGTGTGGCCATAAAAGATGGCGTCGTACTTTCCTGCGGGCATCTGCTTTGTGGGGTAGATGTGGCCGTGGGTGAGGAAGTAGCGGCGCACGCTGCCGTCGGCAGAAGCGTCGACGAGGACGGCATAGGTGCTCATCATGTCGAAGTGGAAGAGCATTTGGTCCACCTCGCTATCGCAGTTGCCGCGTACAGCGACGATGTGGTCGGCGTGAGCGTTGAGACGCTCCACGATGGCGGGCGCATTGATGCCCTCGGGGATACCATTGCGCGGGCCGTAGTTGAGGAGGTCACCGAGCAGAATGAGCTGGTCGAAGCCTTCGCGATCGTAATAGTCGAGGATGGCGTCGAGAGCGGGCAGGGAGCCGTGAATGTCGGAGGCGATGAGGTATTTCATAGAAGTGGTGATATGAATTATTCAAGTTTCGCATGTTCTTGGCAGAGCCAAGCGAGCGGAGCTCGAGCGAAAACATGCTCACTTTCAATGTGAAAATGTGAGAATGTTCTTATATCCTCAAATCCGCAACCTATAGGGTTTAGTGGGATTTTGCTTGCAAAGC
>JAUNIC010000036.1:4236-22385 GCA_030523615.1 Bacteroidales bacterium | reverse complement strand
TCTGAGGATTCTCGCAGCCGAGTTCCTTTGCATATTCTACAGCACCCTTAGCGAGGTTACGGAGGATAGTACCGTTAGCGTAAGCACGAGCACCCTTAGAAACCTGCATGATGACGGGAGACTTGGTTTCAACTGCAGCCTGCACGATAGCCTGCATCTGCTCCATGGTGTTGAAGTTGAAAGCGGGGATGGCGTAGCCACCAGCGACAGCCTTCTTGAACATCTCGCGAGTGTTCACGAGACCGAGTTCTTTGTAACTTGTCATAGTTTTTGTTTGTTATAAAATAATATAATATATGTGTGAATTTGAAATCTTCTTGTGCGTGTTTACACACGAAGAAACACCACCTCTCGGCGGCTTACTTCATTTTCGCGAGACAAAATTACAACTAACTTATTTAGTGGCCAAATAATCAGACGAAAATTTTGAAAAAAACTGCAATAATTGCCTATTTCAGTTAACAACGTGGGCAAAATCGTCAAATATTTTGCAAAAAGTTGGGTTTAAGTGTTTGCCACGTTGTTAGAAATATGTACTTTTGCACGCCGATTATTATCAAGCGGACCTATTCAGGGTCCCTCCTCAGCGTGTTAATAGCCGTCTTCGTTTTGGCCTGAAGCGGTGGTTAGTGAATCGCCAGAGGGTAATGATAGGGGCGGGCTCCCTCAAAAGCCCCAAAAAAATAAAGGGGCACGCGATGCTCCGTATTAGTAACTACAAAAAACTCATTTAAAAGTTTAATGGACACTTTAAGCTACAAGACCATTTCTGCCAACGCACAGACCGTTAAGAAGGAATGGGTGGTAATAGACGCTACCGACCAGGTCCTCGGCCGTATGGCTTCTAAGGTCGCTAAGCTCCTCCGTGGTAAGTACAAGCCCAACTACACTCCCCACGTTGACTGCGGCGACAATGTAATCATCATCAACGCTGACAAGTTCATCCTCACTGGTAAGAAGATGACCGAGCGTGTTTACTACACCTACACCGGCTATCCCGGCGGCCAGCGCGAGCACACTCCCGCTAGCATCCTCGCTAAGCCCAATGGTGCTGACAAGCTCCTCCGTCGCGTTGTTAAGGGCATGCTCCCCAAGAACAAGCTTGGCGCACAGCTCCTTCGTAACCTCTACGTTTGCACCGGTACTGAGCACGGTCACGACGCTCAGCAGCCCAAGGCAATCGATATCAACACTCTTAAGTAATTCAGTAAAGTCAACACAAAGATTATGGAAATGATCAACGCATTAGGCCGTCGCAAGAGCGCCGTTGCCCGCATCTTCGTTACCGAAGGTACTGGTAAGATTACCATCAACAAGCGTGACCTTACCGAATACTTCCCCTCATCTATCCTCCAGTACGTGGTTAAGCAGCCCCTCAACCTCCTCGATGTTGCTGAAAAGTATGACATCAAGGTGAACCTCAACGGTGGTGGCTTCACCGGTCAGAGCCAGGCTCTCCGCCTCGCCATCGCTCGTGCTCTCGTTAAGATCAACGCAGAGGACAAGAAGGCTCTCCGTGCTGAAGGCTTCGTAACTCGCGATCCCCGTGAGGTTGAACGTAAAAAGCCCGGTCGTCCCAAGGCACGCCGTCGCTTCCAGTTCAGCAAGCGTTAATCTATATTATCGGCAAGTTTGCTGAAATTGGACGAACGTTTAGCATCTAAACCTGTAAGACCCGACACCTCTTATAATATTATAGCGACAGCCGGTTACCTGCAGGTTGGTTAAGTCCTACCTAAAAGGACACAACTAAAAAGAAAGTAAACGAAAACGCCCTCGCTCGCGAGCAGGGCACAAAACAACCCCACAATTCAAAATGGCAAGAACTAATTTTGAAACCCTCCTCGAGGCTGGCTGCCACTTCGGTCACCTCAAGCGTAAGTGGAATCCCGCAATGGCTCCCTACATCTTCATGGAGCGCAACGGTATCCACATCATCGACCTCCACAAGACTGTAGCTAAGGTAGAAGAAGCTGCAGAAGCTCTCAAGGCTGTTGCCAAGAGCGGTCGACTCGTACTTTTTGTAGCTACTAAGAAGCAGGCCAAGGAGATCGTAGCAGAAAAGGCTACCTCCGTAAATATGCCCTATGTTACCGAGCGCTGGCCTGGTGGTATGCTCACCAACTTCCAGACCATTCGCAAGGCTGTGAAGAAGATGGCTAACATCGACAAGCTCACCGCAGACGGCACTTTCTCTAACCTCAGCAAGCGCGAAATGCTCCAGATCCAGCGTCAGCGCGCAAAGCTCGAGAAGAACCTCGGTTCTATCGCTGACCTCAAGCGTCTCCCCGCTGCACTCTTCGTTATCGACGTGTGCAAGGAGCACATCGCTGTGAAGGAAGCTCAGCGCCTCGGCATCCCCGTATTCGGTATCGTCGACACCAACGCTGATCCCAATAGCGTAGACTACGTAATCCCCGCAAACGACGACGCAACTAAGAGCATCGAAGTAATCCTCGACGCTTGCTGCTCTGCCATCGCTGAGGGCGTAGAAGAGCGCAAGATGGAGAAGGCTGACGCTCCCGAAGGTGAGGAGAAGCCCCGTCGCAACCAGCGTGCTCGCGCAGAGAAGGAAGAAGCTCCCGCAGCAGAGTAATTAGAGCACAAACTCATTTATGGTTTAGTTGTTTACTGTTGAATTCATTCTGATAAAACCTGTAGATAACTAAACCATAAATTCTAAAGAAACAACTCATACATTAACTTTAAAATACAAAAAACTACCATTATGGCAGTATCTATTGAAGATATCAAGAAGCTTCGCGCTATGACCGGCGCAGGTCTCTCTGACTGCAAGAACGCACTCGCTGAAGCAGAAGGCAACATCGACGCCGCTATCGAACTTATCCGCAAGCGCGGTCAGGCTATCGCTGCAAAGCGTAGCGACCGTGAGGCTGCTGAAGGTTGCGTACTCGTAAAGGTTGACGGCAACTTCGGTGCTATCTGCGCTCTCAAGTGCGAAACCGACTTCGTAGCAAAGAACGCAGACTTCGTTGCTCTCGCAAATGAAATCATCGACGCAGCTGTTGCTGCACGTTGCGCTAACATCGAAGAGGTTAAGGCTCTTACCATCGGCGACGCTACCGTTGCTGAGCGTATCACCCGCCAGAGCGGTGTGACCGGTGAGAAGATGGAACTCGACGGCTATATGACCGTAACCGGCGAAGGTCTCGCAGCTTACGACCACCAGAGCAACCACATGCTCTGCTCTCTCGTTGCTTTCAACCAGGCTGTTGACGCAGAAGCTGGTAAGAACGTTGCAATGCAGGTTGCTTCTGCTGCTCCTGCTGGCATCGACCAGAAGGGTATCGCTCAGGACGTTATCGACGCTGAGCTCCGTGTAGCAGTTGAGAAGACCAAGGAAGAGCAGGTACAGCGTGCTGTTGAAGCAGCAATCAAGAAGGCTGGTTTCAACCCCGCTCACTTCGATTCTGAAGACCACATGGAAAGCAACCAGGCTAAGGGTTGGATCACTGCTGAGGACGTAGCAAAGGTGAAGGAAATCATCGCTACCGTTAGCGCAGAAAAGGCTGCTAACCTCAATGAGAACATGATTCAGAACATCGCTCAGGGCCGTCTCAAGAAGTTCTTCAAGGAGAATTGCCTCCTCGAGCAGGAATACATCTGGGACAAGAACCTCAACGTTGCTGCTTACCTCAACAGCGTAGAGAAGGGTCTCACCGTTACCGACTTCAAGCGCTTCACCCTCCGCGCTGAATAATTTTATTTACTGCGGAGATATTTAAAAATATCTCAACGGTAGATAAAAATTTCTCCAAGATAATTAGCGGGCTGGTCGCCAAAGGCCGGCTCGCTTCTCTTTTGCCACTCACTACTTTTCGTACGCTACAAACCATGAAGATACTGACCAATGCTGAAATTGCAGAAAAGATAGATACCCGAATCTTTCGAATGCTGTCCGATACTGTCGACGAAATGGGCCTCGAAGCTTATATCGTCGGTGGATACGTGCGCGACATGCTCCTTGAACGCCCTTCAAAGGATGTCGATGTGGTAGTCGTGGGCAGCGGCATCGAAGTTGCAAAGACATTCGCCAAGAAGCTTGGAAAGGGGGCTCATTGCTCCTATTTCAAGAATTTTGGTACAGCACAGGTGAAGTGGCATGGTGAGGAAATAGAATTCGTAGGCGCACGCAAGGAGAGTTACCAGCGTGATTCACGCAAACCTATAGTCGAGGACGGCACGCTTGACGATGACCAAAAGCGTCGCGATTTTACCATCAACGCGATGGCTATCTGCTTGAACAAGACTCGATTCGGTGAACTTGTCGATCCGTTTGACGGTATTTACGACCTCGAAGACGGCATCATTGCCACACCTCTCGATCCCGATATTACTTTCAGCGATGATCCTCTGCGTATGATGCGTTGCGTGCGATTTGCTACACAGCTGAAGTTTGTAATTGAAGAAGAAACTTTCGAAGCTCTAGAGCGCAATCGTGAGCGTATCAAGATCATCTCACAGGAGCGCATCATCGACGAATTGAACAAGATTATGCTGGCGACGAGTCCAAGCTATGGATTCGTGGAACTTCAACGTTGTGGTCTTCTTCAGCTTATCCTTCCCGAAGTGGCAGCTCTAGACATAGTTGAAGAGCGTAACGGACGCAGGCATAAGAACAACTTCTATCATACACTTGAAGTGCTTGATAATGTGGCGAAGAATACAGCAGAACGAATCGCAGAAGACAAGGATCGTGTGCTCTTCCTGCGTTGGGCGGCTTTGCTTCACGATATCGGCAAACCCAAGTCAAAGCGATGGGATCCGCTGATTGGGTGGACGTTCCACAACCACAACTATCTGGGTATGAAGATGGTGAAGCCGTTGTTCAACCGTATGAAACTTCCTCTAGACGAGCGTTTGAAGTACGTGCAGAAGCTCGTGGACCTTCATATGCGTCCCATCAATATCGCTGACGATGAAGTTACGGATTCTGCTGTGCGCAGACTTCTCTTCGACGCTGGTGACGATATTGATGATCTTATGCTGCTGTGTGAAGCCGACATTACGAGTAAAAACGAACAACGCAAGAAGGGCTTCCGTGAGAATTATCAACTCGTGCGCCAAAAGCTTGTAGACATTGAAGAAAAGGACCGCATCCGCAATTTCCAGCCACCCGTTGATGGTGTAGAAATCATGGAGCGTTTCCACCTCCAACCCTGCAAGGAAGTCGGCGTGCTGAAGATGGCGCTGAAGGATGCCATCCTCGACGGCATTGTTCCCAACGAGCATGATGCGGCTGTTGCTTTCGTCGATGCAAAAGCGCGTGAACTTGGTCTCGAACCGTCGAAGTAGGGTGGTGAAACCGTATAATCGGCCACAGATAAAGAAAAAAACTGCAGTTTCCGAAAGAAATTGTGGTTTTTTCTTTTTTTTATCGGCTGCTTTTGGTAAATTTGCACCATAAAACGCTTCGTGGATGCCCACAAGGCGGCTTTTCCTCTCACTACAACAATTAGAATCACCATGATTTACGGCAAAATTAGCGATAGCGCACGTTACGAATGTCTGAATCGTCATCTCGGACGCTTCTTTAAATTTGTGCGCGAAAATGATCTGTCGAAATTTGCGACACAGCGCATTGTGCTCGATGGCGATAAACTCTATATCAATATGGCCGAGCCCGAACTCAAGAGCGCAGAAGAGCAAAAGCTCGAGGTTCACCGCAAATACATCGACGTGCATTTCCCTCTGACGGGCGATGAAATCTGCGGTATAACTCACATTGACGACCTCAGCGTAAAGAGCGATGCCCCTTTTAATGAGGAAGATGACTTTGCACTCTACGGTGAAAAGGCACGTAACTACTTCACCGTGCATCCGGGAGAATTCTACATCGTGTTTCCCGAAGATGCCCATGCTCCCATCATTGGCGAAGGCAAGATCAAGAAAGCCATTGCAAAGGTTTTTGTAGAAGAATACGATTACGACTTGCCTTATTAAAGTGTGAGTAGAAACAAAGCTGTGACAAAACTTAAGTTACAAATGCTTAGTTAGCACGTAAACCTACGTATTAGACGATCATATACGCATCGTGAAAATCATCAAAATCACAGACAAAAGCGGACGATGCCTCCTTCAGAATATCATATCATGTAAAGCCTTAACGATCTAATACAAAAAACATTAACCATAAAACTCTCTAACGATTATGATCAACGAGAATGACAAGGCTCTTCTTGAGAAGAAGGGCATCAGCGAAGAGAAACTCTACGCTCAGCTTGCAAGTTTTGTTGCAGGTTTTCCCTATCTCCAGCTCAGTGGTGCTGCCAGCATCGCCAACAAGGGTATCTATGCTCCCACTGAAGAGGAGCAGAAGGCATACCTCGCAGCTTGGGACGAATATGCTGCCGACACTGAAAATCGCGTAGTAAAGTTTGTACCCGCCAGTGGTGCTGCAAGCCGTATGTTCAAGGATATGTTTGCATTCCTCGATGCAGAATACGATGTACCCACCAACGATTTCGAAAAGAAGTTCTTCAATCGTCTTGCTGACGCAGCTTTCCTCGCTGACCTCAACGAGAAGCTCGTTGCAAAACACGGCAAGGATGCTGCAGCCCTCGTGGCAGAAGGCAATTACAAAGCTGTTGTAGCCGGTATGCTTGGTGCTGAAGGCCTGAACTATGGCAAACTTCCCAAAGGTCTTCTCAAGTTCCATCGCTATGCTGAAGGCGCTCGCACTCCCTTCGAAGAACATCTCGTTGAAGGCGCTCTCTATGCCAAGGACAGCGAAGGCAAGGTAAACGTCCACTTCACCGTCAGCCCCGAGCATCGTCCTCTCTTTGAGGCTCTTGCAGCAGAGAAGGCAGGTGTTTATGCCGAAAAGTTCGGTGCAAAGTACGACATCAGCTTCAGCGAGCAGAAGCCCTCTACCGATACCGTTGCAGCCAACGCCGACAACACTCCCTTCCGCAATGCAGACGGCAGCCTCCTTTTCCGTCCCGGTGGCCACGGTGCACTCATCGAAAACCTCAACGACATCGATGCAGACGTTGTATTCATCAAGAACATTGACAACGTCGTTCCCGATCGTCTGAAGGATGCTACCGTAACGTACAAGAAGCTCCTCGCTGGTGTTCTTGTAACCCTCCAGCAGAAGGCTTTCGAGTATCTTGAAGAACTCGAAGAAGGCAATGTTCCCGCAGAGCGTCTTCAGGAAATCCTCGCTTTCGTAGAAAATGATCTCCGTTGCCACAGCGACAACGCTGCTGCTCTCGAAGGTCTCGAACTCGTTGATTATCTGTACTGCAAGCTCAATCGCCCGATGCGCGTCTGCGGTATGGTGAAGAACGTTGGCGAGCCTGGTGGTGGTCCGTTCCTCGCTTACAACCCCGATGGAACTGTTAGTCTTCAGGTGCTCGAAAGCAGCCAGATCGACATGAACGATCCCGTGAAGAAGGCCATGTTCACCGAAGGTACTCACTTCAATCCCGTTGACCTCGTTTGCGCCATCAAGAATTTCAAGGGCGAGAAGTTCAACCTTCCCGAATACGTTGATCCCGCAACTGGCTTCATCAGCCACAAGAGCAAGGACGGTAAGGAACTCAAGGCTCTCGAGCTTCCCGGTCTCTGGAATGGTGCAATGAGCGACTGGAGCACTGTTTTCGTAGAAGTGCCCCTCGAGACCTTCAACCCTGTGAAGACTGTCAACGATCTCTATCGCGAACAGCATCAGTAATAGCAAGTTAGAGCTGTGGTGCATCTTGGACAAAAGTGTCCGGGGTGCATCGCACCTCGATCTTCTAGAATTCAAAAACTCGGCTGTAGCCTACTTGTGTCACAGTCATAATCAAAAGAAAATAATAACAATAAATGCGATCACGAAGTTCGAGTGAAGACCGCCGCTACCGCCAGGACCTACAAGCTTTGTTAGGGCTCGGAATTTTAATCGTTGTGGCGATAGTGGGTTGGATGTCGGAGGGAATGAAGCCCTACTGTTGGGGAGCGCTATGCGGAGCTGTTGCTCCGATGTTCATCCTGATGCTGAGATATGTGCTTCGTCTTGTCGGAAGCTTCAAGATGGATGTCCTTTGCATCGCCAATACCATTGGCTACGTAGTGGGCTTGCTCAGCATTTGCATCGTTGTATTCCCCTTTCATATTTGGCACTGTTTCACCGTAGTACTACTCTTCGTTGCCACCGTTTTCGGTTGGCAGAAATTCAAATTGACGCAACTTTTCATGCTCCTCAATTGCATGATTGCAGGCGCAATACTTCTGTAAACGATCTCCACGACGGAGGTCGTTTTTTTATGTATAAAGGCGCTGGGAGTCTTACCCTCCACACAACAAATAGAACACTTCAATAGAGAGAAAGAACAATTCGTGATGGAATAATGAAATTGTTTTTGTAATGTGGAGTTTTGTATAATATTAATAATTGTGAAAAGACGGAAAGAGACACAAGTTTTTAAAGTATTATAAGAATTTTTCACGAAAACTTTTAAGCCGGATTTAGTTTTTTGTTGTAATTTTGCACCCGAAAGTATATTGAGAAAAGTCTGTTCAGACGACAAACAGAAAACAGGCTTGCAAGAATATACAAATCGCAAATAAACAACAAAACAAAATATCAAAACATTTATGAAAAATTTCCTTAGTTTAGCCCTCGGCGTAGCTCTTCTTGCAGCTTGCTCAGGAGACAAGAAGTCATCGCAAGCGTCGATGATGCAGGGTAACGGCGAATTCGCTGTTGAAACCGTAGGTACAGGCACAGCCGACCTCTTCACGAAGTATACTGCGACCATCAAGGGTATCCAGGATGTTGAGATCCGTCCCAAAGTGAGTGGTAACATCGTAAAGCAGTGTGTTGACGAAGGCGACTTCGTAACTTCCGGCCAGGTGCTCTTCATCATTGACCAGACTCAGTATCAGGCAGCAGTAGATCAGGCTCGTGCAGGCATCGCTCAGGCCAAGGCCGCTATCGATGCTTCCAGTGCTTCTATCAATGTTGCCCGCACTCAGGTGGCTACTGCACAGCTCACCGTGAACAACAAGAAGGCGCTTCTCGACCGCAATATCATCAGCCAGTACGACTATGATGTAGCTTGCAACCAGCTTGCTACCGCCCAGAGCCAGCTTCACGCTGCCCAGACCCAGCAAGGTCAGGCACAGGCTGCACTCTCTCAGGCTCAGGCAGGTCTTCGTGCCGCAACCGATCAGCTCAGCTATTGCACCGTACGCGCTACAAGCAACGGTGTAATTGGCAACATCCCCTACCGCGTCGGTTCACTCGTAAGCCCCAGCATCGTTCAGCCTCTCTGCACCGTAAGCAACCTCGAGAAGATGTATGCATACTTCTCCATGACCGAAAAGCAGTTCCTCGAACTCAGCCGCGCTTGCGGTACCAGCGAAGCAGCTCGTGAGAGTCTTCCCGATGTAACCCTCATCCTCGCCGACGGTACTACCTACGGTGAAACTGGTAAGGTGACCAGCTTCAGCGGTGTGATCGATGCTGCAACCGGTAGCGTGAACATGCGTGCTACGTTCAACAATCCCAACCGTCTGCTCCGTTCCGGTGCAACGGGTGTGCTCAAGTTCCCCGTTCACGAAGAGGCAGCAATCCTCATTCCTCAGAAGGCTACCTACGAAATCCAGGACAAGAAGTTCGTTTACGTAGTCGGCAAGGACAACAAGGTGAAGAACGTAGAAATCACCGTTCTCGACCAGAACGACGGCACCAACTACGTAGTGAAGAGCGGCCTCAAGGCTGGCGATCGCATCGTAGTCGAAGGCATTACCAAGCTCAAGGACGGCATGGAAATCAAGCCCATCACCACTGCTCAGAGCGAAGCACAGCGTGCCAAGTCAAAGGAGCACATGGCCAACCAGGCAATGCCCGGACAAGATTAATGTTTAATGTGTAGGGGGCTGTTCTTTGCTGCAACAGCAGTTTGACTTCTTCCAACAGAAGAAATTACGGACCCCATACACCCTCAATTTTCAAGAAATGAAATTAGATGCATTTATCAACAGACCGGTGCTCTCGACGGTGATCTCCATCTTCATCGTCCTTCTCGGTTGCTTCGGTCTTGTTTCGCTGCCTATTACGCAGTATCCCGATATTGCACCTCCTACGGTAACCGTCATGACCAGTTACCCTGGTGCAAACGCCCAGACCGTGCTCAACTCCGTCATCGTGCCTATCGAAGAGCAGGTGAACGGTGTGGAGAACATGGACTACATCTCCTCTTCAGCCACCAACTCCGGCGGTGCCACCATCACCATTACCTTCAAGATGGGTACCAACCCCGATATGGCCGCTGTGAACGTGCAGAACCGTGTGAGCAAGGCTGCTGGTTATCTCCCCTCTGAAGTAACGCGTATCGGTGTGATGACCATGAAGCGTCAGACCTCGATGCTTATGATCTTCTCAGCCGTAGACGTTGAAGACCGTTACTCTCGCGAGTTCCTCGAGAACTACTTCAAGATCAACGTCGCACCTGCAGTTCAGCGTGTAAACGGTGTAGGTGACGTGCAGGTAATGGGTGGTTCCTACGCCATGCGTATCTGGCTCGATCCCGACAAGATGGCTGAGCACGGCCTCGTGCCCACTGATGTAGTCGGCATCCTTGCAGAGCAGAACGTCGAAGCCGCTCCTGGTACCATCGGCGAACGCGAAAACAACACCTTCCAGTACACCCTCCGTTACAAGGGTCGTCTGCAGGAAACCGTCGAGTTCGAGAACATGGTCATCAAGTCCAACCCCGATGGCACAGTGCTCCGCGTGGGCGACATTGCCAAGTGTGAACTCGGCCGTGAGTCCTACGCTTGGGGTGGTACTGTGAACGGTCACAAGGCCGTAACCGCCATGGTTCAGCAGATTGCAGGTACCAACGCTACCCAGATCGTTCAGGACGTTGAGAAGCTCATCGGCGAGATGGAAGGCGACCTTCCTCCGGGTATGCAGTTCATCGTCAGCCAGAATGTGAACGACTTCCTCTTCGCTTCTATCCACGAAGTAATCAAGACCCTCATCGAGGCATTCATCCTCGTGTTCCTCGTGGTGTTCATCTTCCTTCAGGATATGCGCTCCACGCTCATTCCCGCTGTTGCCATCCCCGTGGCACTCATCGGTACCTTCTTCGCACTCTACCTCATTGGTTTCTCCATCAACCTCCTCACCCTCTCTGCATTGGTACTTGCCATTGCGATCGTAGTCGACGACGCGATTGTGGTTGTTGAAGGTGTCCATGCGAAACTGGATATGGGGTACACCTCGGCTCGAAAAGCCTCGCTCGACGCCATGAACGACCTCGGTGGTGCTATCGTTTCCATCACCCTCGTGATGATGGCCGTGTTCATCCCCGTAAGCTTCCTCGGCGGTACCAGTGGTGCCTTCTATCGTCAGTTCGGTATCACCATGGCCATCGCCATCGGTTTCTCCGCTGTCAACGCACTTACGCTTTCTCCTGCCCTCTGCGCCATCTTCCTCAAGGCCCACAGCCCTGAAGGCGAAGAAAAGAGCTTCAAGGAGAAGTTTGGCGAAGCACAGGACGCAGCCAAGGACGTAATGAAGAAGAAGTATTCTCCCAAGCGTTTCGGTCTCAACCTGCCTCCTAAGGTGACAATCCTTCTCCTCATCGCCACTATCGCCATGATGGTGTTCGACTGCTTCCAGTTCGAGAACATCCTCGTCTCCCTCGTGGCTTGGGCAGTAGCCATCGTAGCCGTCCTGGGTCTCTTTGGCCAGCGCTTTATTGACTGGTTCAACGACTTCTATGACCGTCTGCTCGAGAAGTACAAGAAGGGTGTCAACAAGTTCATCCTCCGTCCCTACCTCACCCTCGGCCTCGTTGCTGGAGCCATCGTAGGTCTCATTGGCCTTATGGCCGTTACGCCTACGACCCTCGTTCCCAGCGAAGACTCCGGTTCACTCATGGGTGTTGTAACCATGCCCCCGGGCACCTCTCAGGACCGCACCGAACGAGTACTCGCACAGGTAGACTCCATGGTTTGTTCAAGCCCCCTCGTAGAGACCTCGACTGTGGTCAGCGGCTTCAGCTTCATGGGTGGTCAGGGCCCCTCTTACGGTTCTGTCATCATCAAGCTCAAGGATTGGGAAGAGCGTAACCCCATTACGCAGAGCGCCAACATGGTGTTCATCAATCTTCTCCTCGAATCGCAGAAGAGCTTCAAGGACGCCAAGGTACTCTTCTTCCCGCCCCCCATGGTGCCTGGTTACGGTATGAGTAACGGTTTCACGCTCAACCTTCAGGACCGCACTGGTGGCGACATCAAGGACTTCGAGAAGGTGGCCAACCAGTTCATCTCCGACCTTGAAGAACGTCCCGAAATCCAGACCGCACAGACCTCGTTCTCAACGCAGTTCCCGCAGTACCTCATCGACATCGATCCCGCACAGTGCAAGCGTGCAGGCATCATGGTGAGCGACGTGCTCAACGTCCTCCAGGGCTACTACGGCGGTATGTACACCTCCAACTTCAACCGCTTCGGTAAGATCTATCGTGTAATGGTTCAGGCTCCCGAAAGCCAGCGCGCCAACTACGAAAGTCTCTACAAGATCAAGGTGCGTACCCAGCGCGGCCAGATGGCTCCCATCACTCAGTTCATGACGCTCACTCCCACCATGGGTCCCGACGTCATCAACCGTTTCAACCTCTTCACCTCCATCAGCATCAACGGTAACCACGCCGACGGCTTCACTTCCGGTCAGGCCATCAAGGCTATCGAAGAAGTGGCAAAGACCTCTCTCCCCGTGGGTTACACCTACGAGTATAGTGGTCTGACGCGAGAAGAGCAGAGTAGTGCAGGCAACACCACCGCCATCGTCTTTGTGCTCTGTATCGTCTTCATCTACCTCCTCCTCTCCGCTCAGTACGAGAGCTACATTCTGCCCCTCGCCGTAATTCTTTCCGTGCCCTTCGGACTCTTCGGCTCGTTCGTCTTCATCTGGTTGATGGGCGGTTTGAGCCAGATTCCCGGTGCTGTCGGGCAAATGGCCACGATGATCCTCGGTGCACCCTCGAACAACATCTACACGCAGATTGCACTCATCATGCTCATCGGTCTGTTGGCAAAGAACGCCATCCTTATCGTTGAGTTCGCCCTCGACCGTCGCAAGATGGGTATGAGCATCACAGCTGCCGCCATGCACGGTGCTGCCAGCCGTCTCCGTCCTATCCTCATGACCTCAATGGCCATGATCGTCGGTCTGCTTCCTCTGATGTTTGCCTTCGGTGTAGGTGCCAACGCAAACCGTGCCCTCGGTACCGCCGCCATCGGTGGTATGTTGATCGGTATGATTTGCCAGATCTACGTCGTACCCGCCCTCTTCCGCATCTTCCAGGGTCTCCAGGAGCGCTTCACTCCTATGGACTTCAGTGATATTCATGCTACAGAAGGCAACGCCGATATCGAGCAGTACACCGTATAAGAGTTTAATGAGTTAAAAGTGAAAAGTCAAGCGTTGTTTGTAAGCATACGAAACACATGTTTTACGAACCTACAACTCTTCACTTTTACCTCATAACTAACAACTTTTTGAATAAAATGAAACACTCATCTTTATATATTTTAGCCGCAACGGCCCTGCTCTCCAGCTGTGGTCTCTACGGCAACTATGAGCGCAACGACCAGAAGGTGGAGGCACTGACCGAAGGTCTCTATCGTGATCCCATCGCCCTCAATGCTCCCCTTGACGTCAACGACACGACAAGCTTTGGCAACACGCCCTGGCAAGAAGTGTTTACCGACCCCAAGCTCCAGGCGCTCATCAACAAGGCACTCGACCAGAACATCGACCTCCAGAAGATCGACAACACCCTTCAGACCGTCGACATTGCCATGCGTCTGAGCAAGCTGGCCTATCTTCCTCAGGTGGCCCTCAGCCCCAGCGGAACCATCTCCAAGGTGTTCGATATGGGCATGGATAACAGCCAGACCTACGGTGTGCCCCTCCAGGCTTCTTGGCAGATTGATGCGTGGGGAACCCTTCGCAACTCCCTGAAGCAAACCAACCTCACCCGTGAGCAGGCCATTCTCGGCAAGCAGGCTGCACAGACGGGCGTCATCTGCGGTATGGCTAATCTCTACTACGGTCTTCAGATGCTCGACGAGCAGCTCGCCACCACGAAGAGCACTCTCGACATCTGGCGCAAGGAAGTCAGCGTCATGGAAGGCTACAAGGAGATCGGCTACACCAACAGCGCAGCCATCGCCAGCGCAAAGGCACAGGTTCTCAGCATCGAGAGCAGCATCATCAACATCGAGAGCAAGCAGCGCGAACTCGAAAACCAGATCTGCAATCTCCTCGGCGAGTCTTCCCACGCCATCGAACGCAATCCCTTCACCGCTGACGGATTCCCCGAAGCATTCAGCACGGGCTATCCCATCGCTCTTCTTGCCAACCGTCCCGATGTGGCTATCGCTGAGAAGAAGCTCGCCTACGCCACCTACGGTGTGATGAAGGCACGTGGTCAGATGTGTCCGCAGCTCACCATCAGCGGCAGCGGACAGTTTACCAATAGCCTCGGCAGCATGGTCGTCAATCCCGGCAAGTTCATCGCAGCCGGTGTGGCAGGCCTCACACAACCCATCTTTGCCCGCGGTCAGCTCCTTGGCAACCTCAAGATGTCGAAGATTGACCTCGAAAACGCTGAGCTCGACTTCAACAAGACGCTCCTCAACGCCGGTATGGAGGTCAGCAACGCCCTCGCAGCTTACCACAACGCCACCGAACTCATCGGCATCTCCGAGCAGCAGGTTGCGCAGCTCCAGCAGGCATACGATGACACGGAGTATCTTTTCCACCACGGCAACACGACCACCTACCTCGAGATTCTCAATTCGCAGATGAACCTCCTCCAGGGCAAGCTCGGTCTCATCAACAATCGCTACTCCAAGGTCATCGCAGCCATCACCCTCTACCAGGCTCTTGGTGGCGGTGCTAACTAAAGCCTTAATATAATCATGAAGAACATCAGTCCCCAAGCTTACGTCGATCCTAAAGCGAAGATCGGCGAAAACGTCACCATTTACCCCTTCGCCTACATCGAAGGCGATGTTGAGATTGGCGACAACTGCGTCATAATGCCCTATGTGTCAGTACTCAATGGCACACGCATGGGTAAAAACAACACCGTATACCAGAACACTGTCATCTGCTCCATTCCCCAGAACTTCCACTACGTCCCCGGCACACCTTGCCGCGTGGAGATCGGCGACAACAACGTCATCCGCGAGAATGTCGTGATTGCAGGTTCACTGACCCCCGCTACGGCGACCATCATCGGTAGCGATAACTCCCTGATGAACAAGGTCCACATCTGCCACGATGTGAACATCGGCAGCCACTGCGTCATCGGCATCAGCGTGAGCATCTCCCCCGAGTGCGAGATCCACAACTGGGCCATCCTCTCCAGCGCCTGCGTTGTGCAGCACAAGGTTCGTGTGGGTCGTATGGCACTCCTCCAGAGCGGTAGCCGCATTCAGCAGGACCTCCTTCCCTACTCTGTCTTCGGCGGCAATCCTGCAGCCTACCACGGTGTGAACAGCTACATCATGCAGAAGGTGATCGAAGGTTGCGATGAGCGTGTTCTCCGTCACGTCAGCAACGCATTCCGTCTCGTCACCTCCGGCAACTTCTCTCTCGAAGATGCTGTCATCAAGATCCGCGAGCAGATTCCCGAGGGCTACGAAACGCGCACCATTACGGAGTTCATCACCTCTTCAAAGGTCGGTGTCATCCGCAATGTGAACCGCGAAGACTAAGGAATGTAACACAAGCAAGCATCGCTTGCGAAACTTGAGTAAATTATAGCGTAGAGCACCAATCGTGCCCTGCGCTATATTTTTTTGCACCAAAATGCCGCGCGTTCCACATTTTTTTCTTAACTTTGCACGCGCATATTGTATAAACACGTAAATACACGCACCATGAAACACATTCTCCGCACCATACTCTGCCTCGTCGCTGTGTTTGTCGCCACTGCTGCCACAGCTCGCGAACGACGCGCAGAAGTCACCTTCACCACCACCGAAGGAACTATCGTCGTGGAACTCTACAACGAGACTCCGCTCCATCGCGACAACTTCCTCCTGCAGGTCAAGAATCACCTCTACGACGGCGTGCTCTTCCACCGCGTCATCAACGAATTCATGATCCAGGGCGGCGACCCTGTGAGCAAGGATGCGAAGCCTGGCGATATGCTCGGCGAAGGCACCGACACGCCCGACCAATGGCTACCTGCAGAGTTCCGTGTGCCCGTGATCTTCCACGAACGTGGTGCTCTTGCAGCAGCTCGCGAAGGCGATGGTGTGAACCCCGAGAAGAAGTCAAGTCCGCAGCAGTTCTACATCGTCACAGGCCGCACGTTCACCGACGATCAGCTCGATAATTTGCAGAAGCGCATCACTCAGATGACGCACGGACAGGTCGCGATGACTCCCGAGATGCGTGAGGCCTATCGCACCGTTGGTGGTGCTCCTCATCTCGACGGCAGCTACACGGTCTTTGGCCGCGTTACGTGTGGCATGGAGATCGTCGACAGCATTCAGCGCGTAGACACCGACGCCAACGATCGCCCCCTCAAGGACATCCGCATCCTCAAAGCGAAGGTGACGAAGAAATTCAAGAAGAAATAAATGTGCTTTCCCGAATTTGAGAATTTTAGAATTAACGGTTCTCACGAAATGCATTCTCGAATTCTGTAATTCGGGATGATACAAAAACTCAAAAGGCATTCTGTAATTCTGGATAAAAAGATAGAAATAAACAACAAAACAACGATAAAATGCTAACCATCAAACAGATCCTTGACGACAAAGAAGCCGTCATCCGTGGCCTGGAGAAGAAGCACTTCCAGGATGCACGCGAAACCATCGAAAAGGTGCTCGAGATCGACAACCGCCGCAAAGCTGCTCAGGGTGAGAAGGATGCTCTCCTCGCCGAACAGAACAAGCTCGCCAAGAGCATCGGTATGCTCATGAAGCAGGGACAGCGCGAAGAAGCTGAAGCTGCCAAGAAGCAGGTGGCTGAACTCAAGGCCAAGAGCGCTGAACTCGAAGCCGCCACCAAGGCTGCTGAAGACGAGCGCACACAGCTCCTCTACACCATCCCCAACATCCCCTACGACCTCGTTCCCGAGGGCCACAGCGCAGAAGAAAACCTCGTCGTGAAGTCCAACCTCAAGGAGTGTGTCGAAGGCCAGGACACCGTCGGCAACTGGGACGCTAATCCCGAAGTAGAGAGTGCCAAGCTTCCCCACTGGGAACTCGCCAAGAAGTACGACCTCATCGACTTCGACCTCGGCGTGAAGATCACCGGTGCAGGTTTCCCCGTCTACAAGGGTTGGGGAGCACGTCTGCAGCGCGCCCTCATCAACTTCTTCCTCGACGAAGCCCGCGCTTCCGGCTACACCGAAATCATGCCTCCCACCTTCGTCAACGAAGCCAGCGGTTACGGCACCGGTCAGCTCCCCGACAAGGAGGGACAGATGTACCACTGCGGTCTCGACAATCTCTATGCCATTCCCACCGCCGAGGTTCCTGTAACCAACATCTACCGCGATGTCATCCTCGACGAGAAGGATCTCCCCATCAAGAACTGCGCCTATACCCAGTGCTTCCGTCGCGAAGCTGGTAGCTATGGTAAGGACGTGCGTGGACTTAATAGGCTCCATGAGTTCTCGAAGATCGAGATCGTTCGTATTGACACCCCCGCCCATAGCGACGAGAGCCACAAGGAGATGCTTGCCCACGTTGAAGGTTTGCTCCAGAAGCTCGAACTCCCCTACCGCATCCTCCGTCTCTGTGGTGGCGACATGAGCTTCACCGCCGCCATCTGCTACGACTTCGAGGTATGGTCCGAGGCCCAGCACCGTTGGCTCGAGGTAAGCTCCGTCAGCAACTTCGACAGCTACCAGGCCAATCGTCTCCACTGCCGCTATCGCCACGCCGAAGACAAGAAGATCGAGCTCTGCCACACCCTCAACGGTTCTGCCCTCGCTCTTCCCCGCATCGTAGCTGCTCTCCTCGAGAACAACCAGTGCGAAGAAGGCATCCGCATCCCCAAGGCCCTCCAGCCTTATATGGGTACGGAGGTGATTAAGTAATCGACGATTGAAACATTTGCGCATATAGTCCTTAAATTGCAAAAGTGCAAAATG
>JAUNIC010000036.1:0-4226 GCA_030523615.1 Bacteroidales bacterium | reverse complement strand
CCCGTGGTTGCATCGCTGCAGCCACGGGGATTACTCAAAACCTAACAGAGCCTGAAAGCTAACCTTATCGATATATTGCTGACTACAGAAGAGTGGTTTTGCGGTAAGTTAAGCACGTTTCTTTCTATACTCATTTGCTGATATCTTTTCAATCAAATTCGCGGTTTTCCATTGAGAGATGACGTTGCGAACGGGAGTCTTGACAAAGTTCTTATTGGCAAGAATCTGCAGATCACCCTTCGTGAAAACGTCGGAGATTCCATCGTAGAGCGTGCCGAAGTTCTGCGTTCTACGACGCGTCAGTCTGTCGCCAGCCAGCACAGCTTCGTTGTATTCGTCGCGCCAACGTTTGAGATACTTCATCAGCGCCAGGTCGGCAAACCAAAGCGCAAAATCCTCGATGATAGCCTCTTCGCGCTTCGTCACTTTCTTCCAGCACGAATAGCTGAGTAGTGCGATGCGGAACGCGTTGCCGGCAGCACGTTTGCGGAACGCATCACGGGCACGATCAGCATCCTTCTCGGCTGTGACGCGTTGCTGCTCAAGCCATCGGAGGAGTTTCTTGTTCATGTTGGTCATGTCGATTCTTGTTCGTCCTCTGAAACTATACTCCCAGGGCACATTCTCGTCGAAACTCTCTTCATCGTCGTAGGTGTGGATCGTCGAGAGATCGAAGTTGAGCGTCTGGCGGTAAGTCTCAGCATCGCAGCGGCGTCGCCAATTGTCGATGACCTGCAAGTCCTTGGTTGTGAACTTCTTCCAAGGCTGATACTTCGCATACTCCTGTTTACCGAGGTCGGTGAAGAGGCAGCGTGTAACAAGGCCGTTCTCGACGTCCTTGAACATCTTCGAACACTGAGCAGGCGTACCCGTCGCAAGGACGTTGAGATACATGGCCACTTTGCCTCGGAAGCTGACGCTGTTGCGGTAACTCTGGCCATACATACCGTTGTCCCAAGCCACGCGGAAAATGTCGTTCTTGTCGCCGCCACCGCCCGCCTTCATACCCTTGATGAGCGTATCGATTTCGGGCGCGAACATAAACATATGCATCCCCTGGTTGTCCTTCATCACAGGCAATAAGTCGGCCTGCGAGGTGATGGTTTCGGCCAGTCGGGAGCTGACTTTGGGGCGAGGCTTACCTTTGTCGTTGGCGCCTTTCGCATTGCTGAATTCGTTCCAGAGATTCATGCGGCAGTTTGCTACGAAATCTCGTTGCACAATCTCGTGCATCAGATTCGTGTTGCTACTTCGCTCAACGTCGAGTTCGAGGAAACGGTTGACGAAGCTCTTGCCGCTGCCGGCGGGCGCAAAGATGACAGTGAAGAACGAAGGCGTATGTATTGCTCCGTCGTAGAACTCGGCTTCGAGATAGGTGGCCACGGTTCCCATTATGGGAGCGAGGGCAAAGATGGTAGGAATCTTGAACTCTGTGGGTGCAGCGCCCACGATCTCGCGGAACACAGGAGGCAGCGTGGGCATGCGTTTGAGCAGTTCGTGCTCTTCGGCATAAGCGTCGACCTCCTCGGCTTCTTCGTCGCCCTGGTTTGTTTTAGGGTCAATGTAGTAGCCCTTGTCCTTCAGCCAAGCCCAGAAGTGTTTGGGAATGAGCGTCGTAGTATTGCGGCTGCAGATGCTCTTACATTGCGAATATCGCTTTTCCCACGACTCGTCGAAACGAGGCAATACGTCGACTAGGATTTCGGGAGAATTGTTGCAGATGTTTCGGAAATCAGCCACCATACGATTGTAGAAATTATGACGCGTACCGTCTACGGGCTCGCCTTTCCACTTCACGTACTCAGCGGCAATGTCTCTGACGAAAATGTCGCCATATTTGAAGTCCTCGTTCTGGTGTCGATCGTCGGTGTCTTCGGCAGAAGCGTTTGTAGAGTCGACGGCGTTGGGGGTGGTTTCGGTGACGCAGTTGTCGATGTCAGGGTGATTGAACAAAACGTCCGTATTGATATAGAGAATGTCCTTCTGTTGGGGTAGGAACGAGAGGCGCGAGAGGTCCTTCACGCACTCGTCGACGTCGCCGAATTCTGCCAATGAGAGTGCCTCGGCAAGGCGTTGCTGCTCACTTACGATGTCGGTGTTGTTTGTGCGGCACACAATGCGCATGCCTCGGCCGCTAGGGGTGATGTGGATGAGCACGATGCTCATTTCGTCGGTAAGGGGCACGAGATGTTGGTGCAGTTCATGGAGCTTTTCGTCGGTGGCAATGTGGTCGACGTCGAGCATCACAAGTCCTGTGGGCTTCATGTCGGCGGCCTTGCGATGGCCGGTGCGGCTGATGCCCATATAAGTCACGGCGGGCAATTCTTTCTTTGCCTCGGTTTCGCCATTTCGGTAGCGCTCGATGGTGTTTGTCACAAAAGCGCTATTACAGGTTTCGATAAAATTTGCTGCATCGATGGGCGTGGCGTGCGTGCATCGAGCATTGGTATAACAATCAAGCATGTTTAGGTCTTATGTAGTTTTTGAGTATTCGTATTGCGAGCATCAGCTTATTCGTGAGGTTGGTTAGCGTGAGCTCATCTTTATATATAGTAATGTGGAGGAGGAACGTCTTCTTCGTCTGGCATACCGTGATGCCGTTCGTCCGGTGCAGCGTTTCGGCGCTTTCACCGCTGCGCTCCTCCTTCACTTTTGGCCGGAAGTGCATTTCGCCCATCGTGTTGATCATGGCGTAGCCGAGGTACTCTTGCCCAGGTTGCATGACGAATGATTCGCGGGCTTCGAATTCTTGGTCGTGGGTCATATGTAAGGGTGAATTTAGAATTAAAAATTAAAAATTAAAAGGGAACTATATACATTGTGGCAACTGATTGTTTTTCCTGCTTCGCGAAAGTTGGGGGAAGAGAGGAAAGTTTACGTTTCTCTTACTTCCTAAACTTCTAATTTAAAGTCAGGAAAGTTTTATGCACAACGCCTTCCCTCTCTTCATAAACTTTCGGCGAAGCCAGGAGATTTGGCAGAGGTGCCATTTTGTATATAGTCGCCAATTAAAATTCGTGGGTTGCGAGTGCCCCCATCGGGGTCTGAAGTGTGTTGGATCTAGATGTTCTTGACGTTTAGTTCTGTCATTAGTTTGCCGCCGAGTTTGAGTGCATCGTTTCGAATGCGAACGGCGAAGGGTGAATTAATATAAAAGCGGAGTGCTTTCGTAATGTAAGCGGGACGACATCCCGGGTGGAGCTCTTTCAGCATGCGGCGCTGATGGCCGACTGAGATGGATTAGAATCATAAAGGGTGAGAAGTTAAGAGTATAGTGATTGCGAATGGAGCTTGGAGGAGAGGATGAGGGCGTAGAGGCCGGATTCGGAGATGAAGGTGGTCTTACTCTTGTAGTTGGAACCAGCGTCGGGAATCACGACGGTGGTTTTGTCCTCTTCTTCTACGTGCCTGTAGAGCGCATCGCGAGTATTGCTGTACCCCAGCGCCTCGGCAACGTCCTTGCCTACGAACCCGATTTGTCCGTCGGGCATTGTCATCGTTCGGATCTGGCCGAACTGCTCGTGATTAAACACTTGAATTTTGTTGTGCATAATGGTTTGCATAACCCATGGTTCTCATGGGGGACTTAGCTGTTTGACGATGCAAAAATTGTGGGTCATCTGGAAAATACGTAGTTTTCCTGCTTCGCGAAAGTCGGGGAAGAGAGGAAAGTTCTTGCTAAGGCAAGCGTCACTCCTCCGAAGATGCCGAGCGCTTGCGGTAGCAAGCAAGCAGAGCTCGAGCGTTTCGATTCTTCTACTTCCTACGCTTCTGACATTAAGTTGGGAAAAGTTTATATAGTACGCCTTCCCTCTCTTCATAAACTTTCGGCGAAGCCAGGAGATTTCTGTTTTATATAACTACGCATTTGTCGGATGAACCAAAATTGTTTTGTGCGTGTATTATTATATAGGTGCTTCTAGAAATTGTGTGAGCGTGACCCCGTCGGGGTTGGTCGTTTTGTACGTGTGTGCATAAAGCAAAGAGCACCGCCAAACGTGGAGTGTGTTTCTCGTTGTTTGACGGTGCAAAGTTACGGAGAAGGCACAAAAAAAAACGATACGCATCGTTTACGTATCGTTTACATTGGTTGTATGTGGTTTTATTTCAGCATCTTGCGCACCTCGTCACGGTCTCTCCCCCTCCCTCGTACCATTGGTGTTGTAAAGGGATTGACGCAGTTTGTAAAGCCCCAAGCCTCTTCGAACGGTTTCCACTTAGGATAC
>JAUNIC010000240.1 GCA_030523615.1 Bacteroidales bacterium | reverse complement strand
GGAAGAGGGAAAAGGGAAGAGGGAGGAGGGAGGCGAGAAGTGGCTCTCCCTCCCCCTATTGCGGAAAGGAGACTTCCTTACTCACCTGCATCCTCGCTTGCGTACTGCTGATAATGCGCAGCCACAACCTGGCCGATGGGCGACTTCACGAAAGTCTCGTAGAGCTTCTTGAACTCAGCGGCGTGCTTGCTGTGGCACTCCTCGAGGCCTTCGTAGGCAGCGCGGAGATAACGCATCTGGCGGTCACAGTTGTTGACGTAGCTGTAGAGACGCTCCATGGGGAACGTGCTGAACCACGTCAGGTATTCGCCAGCGTTGGTGGCAATAGCCATGAGCACACGCTCAGCCTCAGCGTCGCGACCAACGACGTGCCAGTAGTGAGGCAGCTTGAAGTAGATGCGATCGTCGTCGTCGAAGTCAATGCCGACAGACATGATGTCGTAGGGCACGTTCTTCGAGGGGATGACCTTCTTGCATTTCTCGAGCGCCTTGATGGCCTTGTCGTTCTTGCCTTCTTCGATGAGAGCACCGATGAGCTGCACGAACATCGAGCGATGGGTGAAGCACATACGCATGTTGGTCTCGTCGAGATAGAGGCCGTCCTTCTCCAAGCCGCCGTAGCGGAACTTGTTCATCATGTTGTCGTACATGCGATCGGTATCGATGGCCTTGCCGCCGAGATCGAAGGGAGTAACGCGATAAGCCAAGCCCTCAAGCATGAGGTTGTTGTCGAGGCCGGCATAGTTCTCCGAACCGAGGGTAACGCTCATGTACATCGGACGCAGCCAATTGTGGTGGGCAAGCATCTCGTAGACCATCATCTCGCTCTTCGTCACAGTGTTCTTCTTGAGCTTGATGAATACCTTTTCGGGGATGCTGTCCTTGCCAGCGGGAAGTTTCATGCCGCTCTTGATGACTGCATCCTTGTCGACGGTCATCACGATGGAGTCGGTAGGAATGAAGCCGTACTCTGGATTGCGCACGAAGTTGTCAATGATGAACTCAAGCTCGAAGGGATCGTTGGCGGAAGCCTTGCCGTCCTTGGCGTTGAGCGTGGAGTCCTTCGCCATCTCTTCCTTGAGTTGGAGGAGCTGCTCCTTCATGGGGCGCACGAAGAAGTAGTCGTGGCCCATGTTGTCCACGTATTCGTAACGTTCCCACGTGATAGGCAGTGCGGGGCTCTTCCAAGCCGGACGGCACATCTGGTCGGTGTACCACTCGGTCTGCAGGTAAGAGAGGTTGCAGACGCGGGCGTCGGTACGGAAGCCTTCAGTATCCTGGGCGTACCAGAGGGGGAAGGTGTCGTTGTCGCCGTTGGTGAAGATGATGGGGTTGCCGTTCTCGTCGAGCGTAGAGAGATAGTTGCCACCGAAGTCGCGGCAAGCCGTACGGCCGGAGCGGTCGTGGTCGTCCCACGTCTGGCTGACCATCTGGAGAGGCACAGCGAGAGCTATGACGGCTGCCACGCAGGCGATAGGCATATCGTACTTGTGGTTCCACTCCTTCTTGAGCGTTGCGGCAATGGTCTTGGGGAGGTCGCAGATTGCGGCGATACCGAAGCCAATCCACATAGCGAAGGCGTAGAACGAACCAGCGTAAGCATAGTCACGCTCGCGGGGCTGCTGCGGCGTCTGGTTAAGGTAGAGCACGATGGCGAGGCCCGTCATGAAGAACAGGAAGAACACAATCCAGAACTGCTGGATGCCGCGCTTGCCCTTGTAGGCCTGCCAGAAGAGGCCGAGGAGGCCGAGGAGGAGGGGCAGACAGTAGAAGACGTTGTGACCCTTGTTCTCGCGGAGTTCGCGAGGCATAAGTTTCTGGTTGCCGTAGAGCGCATCGTCGATGAAGTCGAAGCCCGTGATCCAGTTGCCGTGCTCGTATTCGCCGTGGCCCTGGATGTCGTTCTGACGACCTGCGAAGTTCCACATGAAGTAGCGCCAGTACATGAAATTAATCTGGTACGACATGAAGAAGCGAATGTTATCCCACTGCGAGGGCATTTCGCCGGAAGCCTCGAAGCTTTCACCAGTGTCGGGATCCTTTGCTGTGAAGTTCACCTCGTGGGTATCGACGCCACCCAGCCACTGATCGTAAGCCTGAGCATGGGCACGGCTATACATACGGGGGAAGAGCATCTTCATGCCGCTGGGATAGATGTAGCCGCCGTCGAGGCTGAGCACATCATAGCTGTCGCCCTTGCCGGCCTTCACCTCTTCGGGGGTGTTCTCGTGCTTCTTGATGGTCGTCTCCTTGCTGAAGCCGACGGGACGCGAGGTATAAGCCTCGCCGTAGAAGAGAGGACGCTGGCCGTACTGCTCACGGTTCAGATAAGTGCCGAGCGAGAAGATGTCCTCGGGCGAGTTCTGGTCCATGGGCGTGTTCTGCGAGGAACGGATGACGATGACGGCATACGTGGAGTAGCCGATCATGAGCATGAGCATGCAGAGGAGCGAAGTGTTGAGCACTCGCTTGCGGAGCAGGTACTGGCCGCTCTTCATCTTGCGGGTGAGGAGGAAGGCGAGAGCTGCGAGGATGACGATGCCGATGATGACAGCCGTCGAATTCTCCTTGCCGTAGAAGGGAATACCGAGGAGCGCTACGGAAGCTACAAAGAGCACGTTGATGAGCGTGCGGTTCTTCTTCGTAGTGGCCCAGATGGCGGTGAGCACGGTGCCGATGAGCAGGGTGAGATAGATGATCATACCTGCGTTGAAGGGCATGCCGAGGGTGTTGACGCAGAAGAGCTCAAACCATCCGCCGACCTTCACGATGCCGGGGACAACGCCGTAGAGCACGGCGGCCACGAGCACCACGCTGACGCCGAGCGCGAGGAGCGAACCCTTGAGGTTGGCGTCGGGATAGCGCTTGTAGTAATATACAAGCACGATGGCGGGCAGACAGAGGAGGTTCAGGAGGTGCACACCGATCGAGAGGCCCGTCAGATAGAAGATGAGCACGAGCCAGCGGTCGGCGTGGGGCTCGTCGGCCTGATCTTCCCACTTAAGGATGAGCCAGAAGACGAGGGCGGTGAACATCGAAGAGTAGGCGTACACCTCGCTCTCGACGGCCGAGAACCAGAACGTGTCGCTCCACGTGTAAGCCAGTGCGGCAGCCACGCCAGAGGCCATGATAGTGATGGTCTGGGTGAGCGAGGGGCCTTCGGCAACCGCAGCGGACGCTGCGGGAACGGTGGCCTCGTCGTCCACGATGAGGCGGCGCACCAGGTGCGTCACGCTCCAGAAGAGGAAGAGGATGCAGAAGGCCGAGAGCAGCGCGCTCATGATGTTGACCATGTAGGCAATCTGCGTAGCGTCGGAAGCGAAGTGGCTGAAGAAGTTGCCGGTGAGCATGAAGAAGGGTGCGCCGGGCGGGTGACCCACTTCGAGACGAGCGGCCGTGGTGGTGAACTCAGGGCAATCCCAGAAGGGCGCCGTGGGTTCCACGGTCATGCAGTAGGTTACGGCGGCCACGAGGAACACGAGCCAACCAGTAACATTGTTGATGAGTTTGAAACGTTTCATTTCTCTGAATTAAGAGTTAAGAGTTAAGAAT
>JAUNIC010000035.1:13204-22465 GCA_030523615.1 Bacteroidales bacterium | reverse complement strand
ACACTGATTTGTTCGTCAGTGTACACTGATGTAAAAATGTCTTTGAAGTAGAAATAACAAAATCAAAGAGCCACGTGCAGTGTTTTGTGCACGTGGCTCTTTCTTTTGGTATGGTGAGTCAGTATTACTTGCTGTAGAGGATGGTGGCAGAGCGGGGCGCTACGTTGACGACGTTGCCCGTCAGGCTGCCGAGGCCGTTGAGGTCGATGCGGGCATCCTGAGCCACAATCTCATAGTGACCACCGGGGATGAAGGTCTCAGCCGTGGCGTTGTTGCCGTTGAGGACGACGATGATGTCCTGCCACTGGTCGCCGGCGGCGTGGTCCTTCAGGCGGAAGGCCACAACGCAGTCGGGAGCGGGGAGGAACTCAAGATGCTGGCGCACGAGATCAGCGTCGAGCATGCGGAAGGCAGGATGCTCGTTGCGCAGTTGGATGAGGCCGCGGTAGTAGTCGAACACTTCGGGATGAGCGTCCTTACGCGTCCAGTCGATGGCGTTGATGGAGTCGGGCGAGTTGTAGCTGTTGTGCACTCCCTTCTTGTCGCGCAGCACCTCTTCGCCTGCCTGGATGAAGGGAATGCCCTGCGAGGTGAAGACAGCCGTTTGTGCGAGGAGGTCGAGACGAATGAGGTCGGTCTCGGAGAGGTTGGGCACAGAGGCGCGCAGACGGTCCGTGAGGCACATGTCGTCGTGGCAACTCACGTAACTGATCATCTGGTGAGGCTGTGCCGTCCAAGGCTCCTTGGAATAGTTCACGCGCGTCATGTCGATCTGCGGATGGGCGATGGCGCCGGCAATTCCGAACTTGAGGCTCTCCTCGTTGCCGGGAAGACCGCCAAGGAAGGCCGTCTTGTGGTCGTCGGAGAAAGGACCGCGGAGAGCGTCGCGGATGTCGTCAGAGAAGGCGGCGATGCCCGGCATGCGGTACACGTTGGCCTTCATCGCGAGTTCGTCGTTGGGGAGCTGAGGAGCCTCGGCGGCCCAACCTTCGCCGTAGATGAGCACGTCGGGATTGAGCTTTTGTGCCTCCTGACGGATGAGGTTCATCGTCTCAATGTCGTGGATGCCCATGAGGTCAAAGCGGAAACCATCGACGTGGTATTCCGTCATCCAGTACTTCACGCTCTCCACCATGTAGCGGCGCATCATCTCGTGGTCAGAGGCCGTCTCGTTGCCGCAGCCAGAGCCGTTGGCCCACGAGCCGTCGGAGCGCTGACGGAAGAAATAGCCGGGCACCGTGCGGTGGAAGTTGCTGCCCTCAATGTCCATGGTGTGGTTATACACTACGTCGAGCACAAGCTTCATGCCATTCTGGTGGAGCGCCTGCACCATCTGCTTAAATTCGCGTATGCGCGCCTTGGGATCGGCAGCGTTGGTGGAGTAGGAGCCTTCGGGCACGTTGTAGTTCAGCGGGTCGTAACCCCAATTGTACTGAGGCACGTCGGGACGCGTCTCGTCGACGGTGAAATAGTCGTAAGAAGGAAGAATGTGGACGTGGGTCACGCCAAGGTCGCGCAGGTGATCAATACCCGTAGCGCTGCCGCCAGGAGTGCGTGTGCCGCGTTCGGTGAGCGCCACAAACTTGCCCTTCTGCTCGATGCCGCTGCAGTCGGCGATGGAGAAGTCGCGGTGGTGCATCTCGTAGATGACGATGTCGTTGCGGCGGGGAGCCTTGTCGTTGGCCCAACCTGCGGGATCAGTGGTATCGAGGTCGATGATGGCGCCGCGGTGGCCATTGACGCCGACGGCGTGGGCGTTGATGCCCGGACATTCACCGAGCCACTTGCCGTCCTTGCGCACGTTGAAGGTGTAGAACTGGCCGTCGAGGTTGCCCTTCACGGTGGCGTGCCACGTGCCGTCGCTGGCGCGCTTCATGCCTACGGTCTTTGTGGCCTTGCCGCCCATTCCTGCCTTGTAGAGACGCAGTTCGACCTTCTCAGCCGTGGGCGCCCACAGCTGGAAGTCCGTCTGGCCGGGAGAGTAGGTCATTTCGGTCAAGTCGCCGGCGGGAGTGGGGTAGTCGGCGAAGGAGGCAAATTCGTATTTCTGGGCAAATCCGAGGAAGGAGGTGAAGGCGAAGAGGCCCGTCATAATTGCAGTTTTGTGGTTCATAGTTTTGTGTGGATATTTGTCGATTTGTGATGCAAAGGTACTAATAATTGTTGAAATATGTGAAAGATTCCAAGAAATTTTGCGAATAATTGTTGCTTTATGGTGAAAATCACGTACTTTTGCACTTGAAAATCGATAACACATATAAGTTTAACGCAATAAAAAGAAAAACTATCATGAAACGAATTCTCCAGAAATCATCGTTCCTCGTGATGCTCATCGGCACCATGCTCCTCACCAGTTGTGTGGTAAGCAAGAAGACTTACAACAGTCTCCTCACCACCTATGGTCAGCTTCAGGGCGAATACGGTCAGCTGAAGGGCGAGTACACCGACCTCCAGGGCCTCTACAATCAGGCTCAGATCGACCTCGCAACCTACAAGACCGGCGGTAGCGCCCTCGAGAAGGCGCTGGCCGAAGAGAAGGCTCGCAACAAGGAACTCCGTGAAGCTCTTGCAGCACTCCAGAAGAGCTACGACCAGAGTGTGAACTCCGGCAATGTGAACATCAGCAAACTCGTTGACGAAATCAACGCTTCGAACAAGTACATCAAGCAGCTCGTTGAAGCTAAGTCAAAGAGCGACAGCCTCAGTGTGGTCCTCACCAACAAGCTCACCCGCAGCCTTTCGAAGACTGAGCTCAAGGACGTAGACGTGCAGGTGCTCAAGGGTGTGGTTTACATCTCGCTCAACGACAACATGCTCTACAAGAGCGGTAGCTATGAGATCAGCTCTGCTGCCAGCAGCACGCTCAGCAAGATTGCCAAGATCATCACCGACTACGATGACTACGAAGTACTCGTAGAGGGCAACACCGACGATGTGCCCATCTCGAAGACCAACATCCGTAACAACTGGGACCTCTCTTGCCTCCGCGCTTCCAGCGTTGTTCAGGCTCTCCAGAACGAGTATGGTGTTGACCCCAGCCGTCTGACCGCTGGTGGTCGTGGTGAGTACAATCCCCTCGAGGGCAACGACACCGAGGCTGGCCGTGCTCGCAACCGCCGCACCCAGATCATCATCACGCCGAAGCTCGATCAGTTCCTCGAACTCATCGATCAGGCTCCTGCAGAAGACTAATCCGCAAATGCTGCGCCTGAGCGTGGCAACTTAGACAAAATGCGCCTCCGCATGTTGGTCAATGACCGACGTGCGGGGGCGATTGCTTTTTTTATCCCGAATTTGAGAATTAAAGAATTAGTTTCCTACAATTCTTATTTATAGGAATTGAACGATTTGCAAGAACGAAAAATTCTCTAATTCTCAAATTCGGGATAGAAATATGTTTGAGAAAAGTCGCTTTTGCGCTTTATTTGTAGTAAATCGTGACTTTGCCCGTGAGGACAAGCGGGGCGTCGAGAGGCTCCCAATGCGTGATGTAGTTGCTGTCGACGGCACGGCCACCTGTGGCGTTGTTGGTGGCGAGGGTGATGTGCTTGATGCGATTGCGGCTCGGGGCGAGGACGTCGGTGATGCGCAGGGCGAAGGCTTTGTTGCTGTGGCCTACTTCCGTTGCCGTGAGGCTAAAGCTTTGCCCTTCGTGAGCCAGCGCCCATGCCAACACGTAGTCGCGCTCAGCAAGATCGGTGGCGTCGGGAGCAGCGCGGAATCCCGTGTGGTGGACGATGGTCATGTGGTGGGCAATGACGCGGGCATCGGCCCAGGGAAGGTGCGCTTCGGCATATTCGATGACGAGCTGGCGGGATGCGTCGTCAAGCTCAAGGGCAATGTACTCGATGCTTCGCTGAGCATAGGAGGAAGCGACGAGGACCAGGGTGAGGAGGAGTAAGATGATGCGTTTCATGGTTTAACGAGCTCTGAGTTCCCAGAAAGCCACAGCGGCTGCGGCGGCTACGTTGAGGCTGTCTACGTTGTGCGACATCGGGATGCGAACCACGTGGTCGGCTGCGGCGATGGTCGCGGCGGGAAGGCCGTCGCCCTCGGTGCCCATGATGATGGCGAGGCGCGGGATGGTGGTGAGCAGCGGTTCGGCAATGCTGATGCTGTCGTCCGTGAGGGCCATCGCTGCCGTCTTGAAACCTAACTTGCGCAGTTCCTCCTGATAACCTTCTGCGTCGGAAGTCCATGTCCAAGGCACGAGGAAAACGCTGCCCATACTGACGCGGATGCTGCGGCGATTGAGCGGATCGCAGCTGTTGGGGGTGAGGAGCACAGCGTCGATGCCGAGGGCTGCTGCTGAACGGAAGATGGCGCCGATGTTCGTCGTGTCAACAACACCATCGATGATGACGATGCGACGTGCTCCTTCCACAACTTCGCTGATGGCGCGCGGCATGGGGCGGCGCATGGCGCAGAGTACACCGCGCGTCAGGGTGTAGCCGGTGAGGGAGGCGAGCATCTCGCGGCTGCCGGTATAGACGGGCATTCCTTCGGGCACATCTGCCCAGCGGGGGAGGGCATTGGCGCGTTCGATGATGCGGGCGGCGTCACCCGTGATGTGGCGTTCTTCACAAAGTAAGGCAAGAGGTTCGTAGCCGGCATCGAGCGCCACGTGGATGACCTTCGGGCTTTCGGCGATGAAGATGCCCTTCTCGGGGTCAAGGCGATTGCGGAGCTGCGCCTCGGTGAGCGAGGTGAAAACGGCAAGAGCAGGGTCCTGCAGAGAGGTTATCTTGATTGTTGGCATAACAAAATGTGTCTAAATAGTGCTAATTTTTATTGATTTTTGCGCAAAATTGCCGATATTGTGCAAAAAGTTCGTACATTTGTTGCACAAAACTAAATTATTTGAGCAAATATTCCAATGGAACAGACTCCTTCGTTCATCTCCTATATCGAGAAGACAATCGTCACGAACTGGAACCGTGACGCTTTCACAGACTATCACGGCGACACGCTGCGTTACAGCGACGTGGCGCGCCGAATGGCCAAACTCCACATCGGCATGGAGACGGCAGGCCTCAAGCCCGGCGACAAGATTGCCCTCTGCGGCCGCAATTCGGCCAACTGGGCGGTGGCCTTCTTCAGCATCCTGGCTTACGGTTGCGTTGTGGTGCCCATCCAGTGTGAGTTTCAACCTGAGCAGATACACAACATCGTCAACCACAGCGAGGCAAAATTCCTCTACGTCGGTGATGGCGTGGCCAAGGATATTGACTTCGAGCAGATGCCCAATCTTCAGGGCATTGCCTACCTCAACGACCTCTCTATCCGTGCTACGCGCCTCGAGGTGCTCGACTATATTCATACGCATCTCAACGAACTCTTCGGCCGCCGCTATCCGCAGCGCTTCGACCGCAGCCATGTGGTGTATCGTCACGAAGAGTCGCCCGAGGAATTGGCGATGATCAACTATACGAGCGGCACGACGGGTTTCTCGAAGGGCGTGATGCTTCCTTACCGTGCGCTGTGGGGCAATCTTGACTTCACGCTGAAGGCTTTTGGCCCCAATGTGAAGGCTGGCGACCGCATCTTGAGTACGCTGCCCATGGCTCACATGTATGGCATGATGGACGAGATTATCTTCGGCTTCATCAACGGCTGCCATGTGCACTTCCTCACCCGTCAGCCTGCTCCTTCGCTCGTTATGCAGGCGGCTGCCGAGGTGAAACCTGCCATTCTCATCGCAGTGCCGATGGTGGTGGAGAAACTGGTGCGTAAGCATGTGTATCAGCGTCTCGACAAGCATCGTGCCCGCTATCTACTGCAGTTGCCCATGATCCGCAACCGCGTCCGCGAAAAAATTGTGGAGTGGTTCCGCGACCAGTTGGGCGGCAATGTCTACCAAATCATGACGGGCGGCGCGCCTTTAAACCAGGAGATTGAGGAATTTCTCATGAGCGTGGGCTTCCCCATCACAAGCGGATATGGTACGACGGAGACGGCTCCGATGATTACCTACAGCGACTGGCAGGACCACGCCATGGGCAGTTGCGGCACCGTGGTGCCTCACATGGAGCTGCGCATTCTGACGCGTGACGGACGTCTGTTGCCCGATGGCGTTTCGGACGTGAAGGGCGTCGAGGGCGAGGTGGTTTGCCGCGGCATGAATGTGATGCTGGGCTACTACAAGAACGAGGAGGCTACGGCCGATGTGATCGACGAAGACGGCTGGTTCCACACGGGCGACCTCGGTTCGATGAGTGCCGATGGCCATCTCTACATCCGTGGCCGCATCAAGAACATGCTGCTCGGAACGAATGGCCAGAACGTCTATCCCGAGGAGATTGAGGACAAGCTCAACTCGATGCCGATGGTGGCTGAGAGTCTTGTGCTGCAGAGCGGCGACAAGTTTGTTGCGCTCGTTTATCCCGATCAGGACGACGTCAACGAGATCCCCCTTTCGATGGATGACCTCAATATGGTCATGGAGCAGAATCGTCAGGAACTCAATGCCGTGCTTCCCAGCTTCTGCCGCGTGAGCGAAATCCGCCTGCACGACAGCGAATTCCAGAAGACGTCGAAGAAGAGCATCAAGCGCTATCTTTATAAAGTTTAGTGGTTTAGAATTTAGTGGTTTGGTGGTTTAGTTCGCCTGCAAAAGGAGCGTACTAAACCACTAAATCACCAATAACTAAACCACTTGCTTTTTTATTTCATTGCCTCAGGTGTCCAGCTCTTAAGGAAACGCTTTACGTACTTGGCGTTGTAGCCTTCGCCGTTTTCGAGGAAGCTGCTGTCCTGCATGTGGAGAAGGTTGCCGTCGGCGTCGAGCACTACCATGACGGGGAAACCGAAGCGGCCGGGCTTGCCGAGACGCTCCTTGAGAGCCTGGGGCGAATTGTCGGAATAATCCACGTGGATGTAGACGTAGTTCTCGTCGATCATCTTGGCGATTTCATCGTTGTGGGTGATGAAGTCGGCAAACATCAGGCACCAACGGCACCAGTTGCCGCCCACCTGGCAGATGACGTGCTTGCCTTCGGCTTTGGCCTTGGCGAGAGCCTCGTCGATGAGCTGCATCTGGTCAGCGCTCTCGTTGTAGATGCCTCTGGCCACCTTTCGGGGATTTGCGGTGAAGCCCACGGGATTGTTCATGATGGGGAGTTGCTGCTGCGAGAGGCCGAGGAGCGAGCGGATGCCGTCGACGTCCATCGTGGCGCGGGGAACGGTGCAGAGGCCCACGGCTTCGCAGTAGAGATTGATGTTTTCAGAGACGTTGCCCGCATTGACGCAGCCCATCATCATGGCGCGTTCGTCGCTGCTGCCGAAGCGTTCGAAGTCGATGACCATAACCAGCGAGATGGGAGCCGTCGCAGCAAAGTCCTGCGAGAAGTCCTTCGTGCCGGCCACGAGTTTGCGGTGGTCGCCCTTGGCCAGCTGCTTGAGCGTGTTTTCGGTGGCAAGATATTCGTAAACTCCCTCTTCGGTGAAGGCAAAAAGACGTATTTCCTTACGGTTCATGGCCAAGGGCGCCGTGCGGTGGTCGTTGTCGCGAGCCACGCCGTTGGCTGCCCAACAGAGGTCGGAGATTTGAGCCGGCGTCAGCGTGCGGCTGCTGAATTCTCGAACAGAATGGCGGGTGGCAAGGGTTTCTACTACGCTTTTGCTGCCGCGTTCCATGTTGGGTGCAGGAAGCACGATGTCCTGTGCGCTGGCACATACGCCGAGCGCAGCGAAGAGAGAGGAAAGGAGAATGCGTTTCATAGGGGCTTATTGTGGTTTGGGGTCTTGTCAGTTTATGAGTTTATGGATTTATTGGTTCCACATTTCCCATGCGGCAATGGCTTGGAGGTGGAGCATTTCGAGGCCGTTCTTCACCGTGGCGCCGTGTTCGCGGCCAAGTTGCATAAAGCGCGTGTCGAGCGGATTGTAGACAAGGTCGTAAAGCAAGTGGCGCGGCGTGAGCTGCTCGTAGGGAATGGCCGGTGCTTCGTCGGTGTGAGGGTGCATACCCACAGGCGAACAATTGACGATGACGGTGTGCTCTATTATAATATTAGAGGAGTGGCCTTCTGCGCTTTCGACGCGGAGATCGTCGTAGGTGAATTGGCCTGGAGCGGGACGGCGGCTGACGTAGGTGGGTTCGATGCCGAGGCTGCGCAAGCCTGCAACGACTGCCTTTGAAGCACCGCCAGTGCCGAGCACGAGGGCCTTGGTGTGATGCGGCTTCAGCAGCGGACGAATGCTTTCGGTAAAGCCGATGATGTCGCTGTTGCAGCCGATGAGGCGAATGGCCGTATCAATCGTGCGCTCAATGCGTATGACGTTGACGGCACCGATGGCGCGGGCTTCGGGCGTGAGGTCGTCGAGGAGAGGGATGACGGCCTGCTTGTGGGGGATGGTCACGTTGAGGCCGCAAAGTTCAGAATCACTTTCGATGAGTGTGCGCAGCCCTTCTACCGTGGGCATCTCGTAGTTGTCGTAACGTGCGTCGAGTCCCTCCTTCGCAAATTTCTCTGCGAAGAAGCCTGCGCTGAAGCTGTGGCCAAGCGGGAAACCGATGAGACCGTATTTTTTCATTTTGCGGCAGTGTAGAGCGTGGAGAGACCGAAGGTGAAGCGCTTGAACTTCACGTCGGTGTAGCCCACTTTGCGGAGAATCTCCTGCATCACTTCGCCCTGGGGGAAGGCTTCCATCGTGGCGGGCAGATAAGTGTAGGCGCTGGAATCGCGGCTGACGAGTTTGCCGATGAGGGGCATGAAGACGTGGCTGTAGAGCCAGAAAAGCTGCTTCATCGGGAACGATTTCGGCGACGTCAGTTCGATGATGACGAGGCGTCCGCCAGGCTTCAGCACGCGGCGGAGTTCCGAGAGACCGCGTTCAAGATCGGGGAAGTTGCGCACACCGTAAGCCACCGTGGCAGCGTCGAACGTGTTGTCGGCGAGCTCCAACTCCATGCAGTCGTGCTTCTCGAACGTGATGCCTTCCACGCCTTCCGCCTTCTTGCGTGCCACTTGCAGCATGCCTTCCGAGAGGTCGGCGCCAAGGAGCGTTTCGGGCTGGAGCATCTTCTTGGCGAGCAGCGCAAAATCGCCCGTGCCGGTAGCCATGTCGAGCATGTGCTTGGGGGCATAGGGCTTGAGCGAACGCAGAGCAGCACGGCGCCAATGGTGGTCGATGCCGAAGGAGAGAAGGTGGTTGAGGAGGTCGTAGGAATGGGCGATGTTGTCGAACATCTGCTCCACCTGTGCGCCCTTTTCGCCTTCTTGCGAATAGGGCTTTATATTTTCTTGATCGTAAGACATT
>JAUNIC010000035.1:0-13194 GCA_030523615.1 Bacteroidales bacterium | reverse complement strand
AGAGGGAGGAGGTAAGAGGGAAGGGGTAAGGGGGAAGAGGGGACGCTTATTCTTCAGAGAAGTCCTTCATGATTTCGCGATACGTGCTGAAGAGGCGGGTGCGGGTGAGGAAACCCACGAGAATGCCGTGAGCGTCAACGACGGCCAGTGTGGAGTTGTCGTGGCTGTTGAAGTGGGCCATAACCTCCGTCATCGGCAGGTCGGTACGGATGAGGTCCTTGGGCGGCTGCATGAGCTGCTCCACGGTAAAGGTCTGGTAGAACTCCGAGCGGAAGATGATGTTGCGCAGTTCGTTGATGTTGATGACGCCGAGCAGGCCGCCGGCAGCATCGACCACGCCAAAGTGAAGGTGCTTGGAGTTCGACACAATCTGCAGCATCTTGCCCAACTTCATGTCGGGATTCAGCGTGGGACGCGACTTGTCGATGAGTTCGTCGAGCACCATCAGCTGCGCCACGCTCGTATCTTTGTCGTGGGTGAGGAGTTCGCCGCGGCGCGCCAGACGCATGGAGTAAATGCTGTAAGGTTCAAAGGCGTGGATGGTGATGTAGCTCACAGCGCTCACAATCATCAGCGGCACGAGAAGCTGGTAGCCGCCGGTGAGTTCGGCGATGAGGAAGATGCCCGTGAGCGGAGCGTGGAAGACACCACTCATCACGCCCGCCATGCCGAGGAGCGCAAAGTTTGTTGTGGCCAGCGTGATGCCAAAGGGCGCCCACATGTTCCAGAGGCTCGCGAAGATGAAGCCGCCGATGCAGCCCAGGAAGAGCGAGGGGGCAAAAGTACCACCGCAACCGCCGCCGCCGTTTGTTGCCGTCGTGGCAAACACCTTGACGAGCACGATGAGCGCCAGATAGACCAGCAACATGTTGGAGTGGCCGTAGAACCATGAATTGTTCATGACGGCTTCCGCGCTGGTGCTGTCGGTGGAGTTCAGCAGCGTTTCGATGGTCGAGTAGCCTTCGCCGTAAAGGGGCGGAAATAAATAGATGAGCGACGCGATGACGATGCCGCCGAGGGCGAACTTCAGGTACAGGTTCTTCAGTCGGCCGAAGACCTTCTCAAAGGCATTCATCACGCGAGTGAAGTACAACGAGATGAGGCCGCACGAGATGCCGAGCAACAGACATGCCGGCACGCAATCTACGCTGAAACCGTTTGTAAGGTCGAAGCTGAACATCGTGCTCGTGCCTGAGATGAAGTAGCTCACACACGCTGCTGCTGCACAGCTGACGAGGAGCGGTACGAGCGAAGACATCGTGAGGTCGATCATCAGCACCTCGATGGTAAACACGAGGCCCGCGATGGGCGCTTTGAAGATGCCCGCCACGGCTCCAGAAGCGCCGCAGCCCACGAGAATCATGAGTGTCTTGTGGTCCAGATTATAGCGTCGGCCGACGTGGCTACCGATGGCGCTGCCCGTGAGCACGATGGGCGACTCGGCTCCGACGCTACCGCCGAAACCGATGGTGATGCCTGAGGCTACGACCGACGACCACGTGTTGTGGGTCTTGATGAAGCCTTGGTTGCGGCTCAAGGCATAGAGAATCTTCGTCACACCGTGGCCGATGTTGTCGCGCACGATGTACTTGATGAAGAGTGCCGAGAGCAGAATACCGATGACGGGATAGAGCAGATAGAGCTCATTGCCCTGTGTCGCCACGAAGTTGCTCGTCAGCACGTGCTCGATGGTGTGGATGATCCACTTCAGCACGTTGGCCGCCATGCCAGACGAAAGTCCGACAACGAGGCTCAGCAACAGCAAGAACTGATTCTTCGAGAGTCTCTCTTGAAATGAGTGTAACGGGTTTTGCATTATTCGGAGGGCGAATGAAGACTATTCGCGAATGATTTTTATTTCGTTCGAAGCGGAGAGCTTCATAATGCTCGAGGGCTTGGCCTGCGGCTTCTCGTCACGGCGCGAGGTGCACACATAATCCACGGCGGCGAGGAGTTCGGCGGGAATGTCGCGGAACGAAGCCGGCGAGGGCTGTCCGCTGATGTTGGCGCTCGTCGATACCAGGGCCCGCTTGCAGCGCATGCAGAGCGTCTGCGAAAACTCCTCCTTCGTCACGCGGATGCCCACGCTGCCGTCTTCAGCCACGAGGTTAGGCGCCAAGTTGCGCGCGTTATCGTAGATGATTGTGAGCGGTTTTGTGGCAAACTCGATGAGGTCGTACGCCACTTCCGGCACATTGTCCACGTAGAGGTTCAGGCTCGCATCGCTGCCCAAGAGGCAGATGAGTGCCTTTGAGTCTGTGCGCTGCTTGATGGCGTACACGCGAGCCACGGCCTCGGGGTTTGTGGCGTCGCAGCCTATGCCCCAAATCGTGTCGGTGGGGTAGAGGATGATGCCGCCGCGCTTCACTACGCTCACGGCTTCTGAAATATCTTGCAGCTGTTCTTTGGTAAGCATTGTTATGGTGAAAAGTGAGTAGTTAAGAGTGAAGAGTGAATAGTTATTTCACTTTTTACGCGCAAATTTACAAAATCATCGCGCACGTTCCAAAAATAATTGCTACTTTTGCGCACAAAACTTGCTTTTTTGTTCCCTTTTTAACTAATGGACACCCCAAACACCACCGATAATCTCAAGGAACGCACAGCGAAAGGCCTCTTTTGGTCCATCATGGGCAACGGCGCGCAGCAGCTCGTCGTCATGCTTATCGGCATCCTGTTGGCCCGTCTGCTTGACCGAGCCGACTACGGTCTCGTGGGCATGCTCACCGTCTTCAGCATCTTGGCCAGTAATCTGCAGGAGAGCGGATTCACCGCCGCACTCTCCGTCAAGAAGGAAGCCACCCACGAAGACTTCAACGCCGTCTTTTGGTTCTCCACCATCGTCAGTGCCGCGCTTTACGTTATCCTCTTTTTCTGTGCACCCCTCATCGCCCACTACAACCGTGCCCCTGAGCTCACTCTCCTCGGGCGCGTCATCTTCCTCGGTTTCTTCTTTACCTCGCTCGGTATAAGCCATGTAGCGTGGCTACTGCGTAACCTCAAGGTACGCGAGAAGACCATGTCGCAAGTCACAGCATCGCTCGTCTCGGGCTTCATTGGCCTTGGTTGCGCCTTCTGCGGCTGCGGCGTGTGGAGCCTTGTGGCCATGGACCTCAGCTACAAGCTCACCCATACCCTCATGGCTTGGTATTGGACGCCTTGGCATCCCACGTTTCCCAGCCTTCGTGCCGGCGGATTGCGTGAGGCGCTTCTTCCCGCGTGGCGCATGTTCGGCTTCGGCAGTCGCCTGCTCATTACCAACAGCCTCAACACCATCAACGGCCAACTCCTGCAGAGCCTGCTCGGCCACTACTACAAGCCCAATCAAGTGGGTGACTACTCGCAGGCCAACAAGTGGAATACCCTCGGCACTTCGCTCCTTGGCGGCATGATCAACAGTGTGGCACGCCCCGTGATGGCAAAGGTTGAGGATGACGGTCAGCGACAGAAGCGCGTTGTGCGCAAGATGCTGCGTTTCACCGCCATGCTCTCCTTCCCCGCTATGATGGGCCTCGGGCTCATTGCCCCCGAATTCATTGTCCTCACCGTCGGCGAAAAGTGGATTTTCTGCGTGCCCTATCTCCAGGTGCTTTGTGTGGGCGGAGCCGTGTTCCCCGTCAACGAGATCTTCACCAATCTCATGATTTCCCGCCAGCGCTCTGACCTTTATCTTTACTCCACCGCCGCCTTCCTCGTCGTGCAGCTCGCCCTTGTCTGGGCTTTCACCGGCGAGGGCTATGCCGACATGATGCCGTTGCTTATCAGCGTTGTCAGCCTCCAGCCCATGTGGTTCTTCGTGCTCTACGCCATTGCGCGCCGCCTGCTCGATGTGCGTCTTTTTGAGGTGCTGGCCGACGTGGTGCCTTTCATCCTCGCCGCCCTCTTCAGTCTCACGCTCGGCCACTTTGCCGCTGAGGGCGTAGCGGGTTTTGTCGTCGCCGACACCACCGTGGGACGCATCGTCCTGATGCTCACCAAAGTGCTCGTCACCGCCAGCGCCTATTGCCTTATCATGTGGACCGCCCGCGTCGCCGTCTTCCGCGAATGTCTGGACTTTGCCCTCGCCAAATTTCGTAAATAAGCCGTGAAGATCATCTACAACCGATTTATTCCTTTTCGCCCCTTCTGGGCCACCAATCTCTGCGGTTTCGTTTTCGTCCGGAAGGACGTCGGACGCCTGACCGAAGAGGCGAGCAATCACGAGTACATCCATTCGCTTCAGCAGCGCGAGATGGGCTACGTGCTCTTCTTCCTTTGGTACAACATAGAGTGGCTCATGCGTCTCGTTTTTTATCGAAATTCGATGAAGGCATACCGCAACATTGCTTTCGAACGCGAGGCCTACGCCAATGAGCGCAATCTTAATTACGCGAAGCAACGTCGGCATTTCGCTTGGTGCAAGTATTACCGCACAAAAAGTGGTTTGCGTAGCGAGATAAGGGAATTTTATGGCGAGATTCGCGACTTCATCCGCGAGGACTTCCGTCCGCTGAAGTATCTCTTCTTTCTTCTTGCCGCTGCAGGCCTCCTCACTGCGCAGATACATTATCATTTTTACGATTGGGCCATGAAGCCCTCATATGCCGACGGCACATCGATGCTCACCATCTCGGGCATCTACGCCGCCGTCTACTACGTTTCGCTCCTCGTCACGCTGGCCCTTCATCGCGAACTCTGGCGATTGCGACAATGGCAGGTGTGGGTGTTTCCGCTTATTCTTGTCGGCATCCAAGGCGCGGGACAAGGCTTCCACACCTACACTAACTGGATTCACGAAGCGGCGCTCACCATCCCCGAGGTCAACTACCTCACCATCACAGGCTCATTCTTGTTCCGCTCTGTGGCCATCGTCGGGCTTCTCTGCGTGTTCCGATGGGCCACGACGGGCCATTTCGGCCTTTACGGTTTGGTGCGTTCGACGAAGTTCCTGAAGGTTTACGGCCTCATCTTCCTCGCCCTCATCCCCGTGTTTGTGGCAGTGTCCTTCACGCCGCAGTTTTTGGAGTTCTACCCGAAGATGAGCATCACCTATTGCCAAGGCGCGTTCAATATGGCCGACGCATCGCTCATCGGCCTCTTCGAACTTTGCTACGCCAACGACTTTCTCGGCGTCGAAAGCATGTTTCGTGGTGCCCTCGTCATCGGCATGACGCGTTGGCTCGGCCCTCGCGCCGTCATTCCCATGGCCCTGACCTACATGAGCATCCACTTCGGCAAGCCCGACCTCGAAATGTGCTCCTCCGTCATCGGTGGCTATTTGCTGGGAATCCTCGCCTACCGCACAAAACATTTGTGGGGCGGCATTACCATTCACCTCGGCATCGCCATGACCTTCGAGTTCCTTGGCCTGCTCCGCATTTATTTGGGGTAGTCAAAATTATCCCCGCGAGCGTTCAAAATATCTTTGAAGTAGTTTGAAATATCTTTGAGGTAGATTTTTGGACTTTTTTTCGAGCGATTATTTGCGTCGGCAGTAGAAAAATTGGGTAAATCTGCCATTCTGCCATTTGGACGGTATATTGTACTATGAATCAAAGTGATGCAATCATGTAAGATGCAAGACTATCTGCCATAATCTGACATTATCTTGCATTTCTTCAAAAAAATGCCCCCTCTGCGCCCTGAGAAGTAATGGGTGCAGAGGGGGTAGAGTGGAAAACGTGGCCTTATCCGTTGTTGATGTTTTCGTCGACGAGCTGCATGAGTTCGCTGGGATGGTCGAGGAGATGGCGACGGAGGTTGGCATCGTGGAAAGCGTCGAGGTAGCGGATGGTGTAGTCGATGATGCTGTCGGAGAACACGCCCTCGGCAGTATAGATGGCGCGGTCCTTTTCGAGCTCGACGGCAGCCTCTTCGCACGAAGCGGGGAGCTGTTCGAGAGCGCCGGCAAGGGCTTCGTTCGACGCGTCGTGAATGTTCACGCCAAGGCCCACATAGGTGCGCTCGGCAACGGCAAGAGCGTCGGGGTGCTCAAGACCGTAACGTGCTGCGCAACAGAGAGCTGCCATCAGCATGTAAGTGTCGGCAAAACCGTCGGAAGCTCGCCACTCGAAGGTCTGCTTCATGCCGAAACTGTGACCCACAGGAGCCTCGAGCGGATTGACGCGAGCGGCCATTTCCATCTTCTTCGTCCAGCCAAGGGGAACGCGGACGAGGGCCGAACGGTTCGAGAACGACCAGCAAAGGCTCGTCGGGGCTTCCTGATGCGGCACGAGACGCATGAAAGAGAGCGGATGTGGGTTGCCGAAAGCGGGGAGCGATGTACCCGCCATCATAAATCCTGCAATGGCTTTGCGAGCCTCGTCGGCGAGTTCGCCATCCTTGAGCATGACGCTCTTTCCGTCCTTCGTGAAACGGCAATGAACGTGCATGCCGGAGCCTGCCTTGCCGACGGTGATCTTCGGCGCAAAGGTGAGGTCGACGCCGTATTTGTAAGCGAGCTGGCGCATAATCCACTTGGCGATGACAAGCTGGTCGGCAGCGTCCTCGATGTTGGTGGGCAGGAACTCGATCTCGTTCTGCTCATAAATCTTGCCGCCGTCGGTGAAGTTGCCGACTTCAGAGTGGCCGTACTTGATCTGACCGCCGCACTCCGAGATCATTCGCATGGCCTCAACGCGCAGCTGAGTGAACTTGTTGAAGGGCGCTGACTCGTGATAACCGCGCTGGTCGGCCACCTTGAAGAGCTGTTCCTCGGGAGCGATGACGTAGTATTCCAGTTCGCCCATAGCCTCCATCACGAGACCTGTCTTCTGCTGAAAAACCTTGTGGGCCTTGTGCAGAATGTGCTGCGGTGAACTTTCGAAAGGCTCGCCGTCGCGATCCATGAAAGCGCAGAGAATGTCGAGCGTGGGGAGTTCGGCGAAAGGATTGACGAAGGCGGTCTTGTAACGGGGCACGACGTAGAGGTCGGAGCGGCCAGCCTGGACGAAGGGGAAAAGGCTGGAACCGTCGACGCGTTCGCCGGCCTCGAGAATGGTGCGGAGGTGCTCTTCGCTCTGGATGACAAAGCCGAGGGTCTTTAGTCGTCCGCCCCAACCGCAGTAGTGGAAATTGAGGAAACGTACGCCTTTCTCGCGACAGAAGCGGATAAGGTCTTCGCGGGTGAACTCGCTGGGCATCTTCTGGAGAAATTGCACGAGCGGGTTGGGATTCATGGAGATTTGTGTGTTCATAGTGTATGGTTTTTGGTAGTGAGTGTAGAAAAGGTTCTGCAAATATAATGCTTTTCTGCGAACAATGTGCACTCCGAAGTCAGGAAATGCACCTTTTTATATATAAAAGAATAAAAAACGTCTATTTGCTTGCTCGCGTTCCACAGTTTTTTAGTAAATTTGCGCCCGCAATTTGTATGTGCTGCAACTTAGTGGCCCTTACACACATTAATCGATAACCAAAAAACTTACAAAATACCATGACCAAGCAAGAACTCGTCGAAAACATTCGCCGCAAGCAGTCTTTCCTCTGCGTAGGCCTCGACACCGACCTCAAGAAAATCCCTCAGCACCTCCTTCAGGAAGAGGACCCCATCTTTGCCTTCAACAAGGCCATCATCGACGCCACCGCTCCCTATTGCGTGGCTTACAAGCCCAACCTCGCTTTCTACGAGTGCTTCGGACTCAAGGGATGGATGGCATTTGAGAAGACCATCAACTACATCAAGGAAAACTATCCCGACCAGTTCATCATCGCTGACGCCAAGCGCGGCGACATCGGCAACACCAGCGCCATGTATGCTCGTTGCTTCTTCGAGGAGACCGGCGTGGACAGCCTCACCGTTGCTCCCTACATGGGCGAAGACAGCGTGACTCCTTTCCTTCAGTACGAGGGCAAGTGGGTCATCCTCCTCGCACTCACCAGCAACAAGGGTAGCCACGACTTCCAGCTCACCGAGGCAAAGGAAGACGGCGAACGCCTCTTCGAGAAGGTGCTCCGCGTGAGCCAGCAGTGGGCCAACGACGAGCAGATGATGTACGTCGTAGGCGCTACTCAGGGTCGTCTCTTCGAAGACATCCGCAAGATTGTGCCCAATCACTTCCTCCTCGTTCCCGGCGTTGGCGCTCAGGGCGGCAGCCTCGAAGAGGTGTGCAAGTACGGCATGACGAAGGACTGCGGTCTCCTCGTCAACTCCAGCCGCGGCATTATCTATGCCGACACCACCGAGCGTTTTGCCGAAGTCGCTGGCGAAAAGGCAAAGGAACTCCAGCAGCAGATGGCGGCATTGCTGTGACCCCCCTCATTCCCCCCGAGCGGGGGGAAGCAGATACTACAGCAAAAAAATCCCCTCAACCCTCACCCCTAAACTCCAACAGATGAAAGTAACCACCTCCCCCCGCTCGGGGGGAATGAGGGGGGTACTCACTACCGCCCTCATCTGTGCAGCCCTCAGCGCAGCTGCACAGGACTACGCCGCATACTATTCCGACGCCACGGGCAAGAAGGGCGCCACGCTCAAGACGGCCCTCTCCTACATCATCAATCCTCACACCCAGCGCTCCTACAAGGACCTTTGGACGGACTTCCGCAAGACGGACGCTCGTCCCGACGGCAAGGTTTGGGACATGTACAGTGCCATCACGAACTATACATTCGGCACTGACCAGGCCGGTAACTACTCGAAAGAGGGCGACGTCTACAACCGTGAACACTCCTTCCCCAAGAGTTGGTTCAACGACGGCTATCCCATGTACACCGACCTTTACCATCTCTATCCCACCGATGGCTACGTGAACGGCCGCCGCAGCAATTATCCCTTTGGCGAGGTAGCTAATCCCACCTACAAGAGTGCTCAGAACTTCTGTCTCCTTGGCCCCAACTCCACGCCAGGCTACAGCGGCACCGTATTTGAGCCTGCCGACGAATACAAAGGCGACTTCGCCCGCACCTATTTCTATATGATCACGAGCTACGAGGCGCAGATTGAATCATGGAATTGCGACATGCTCGACGGCAAGAAGTATCCCGGCTTCTCGAAGTGGGCGCTCGACCTCCTGCTCCGTTGGTCCGAACTCGACCCCGTGAGCCAGAAGGAGACCGACCGCATCGAGGCTGTCTATGAGATTCAGGGCAACCGTAACCCCTTCATCGACTATCCCGGCCTTGAGCAGTACATTTGGGGCAAGTTCCAGAACGAAGCCTTCTCTCCCGACGCTTATCTCACCCCCGAGCAGATTTCCTCCATCTTTGAGGCGCCCACCGACGAAGAGGCAGCGCCCGAAGTCTACGATCTCAGCGGACGTCGCGTGAATGCTCCCGAGAAGGGCGGCATCTACATCGTCGGCGGTCGAAAGGTCATCCGATAAAGTTCGGCTCAAAGCCAAGGTTTTCCGAAAAATTCCAACACACAAATAAACAATTGCTCATGAAAAAATTTACTCTCTTCCTTTTCGCTGCCGTAGCCGCTCTGTGCTCCTTTGCACAGACCACCGGTGACCACGGCGAACTCATTGGCCAGTACGGCGCCATCTATGGCATGCCCGAAGGTGCTCCCACCCGCACCTATAGCCTTATGGGCACGAAGGCCATTTACGAAGAAGGCGATGCAGAGCAGGGTATCGAGGCTGGCATCTATACCCTCGACGTCGTGCGCAACATCGAAATCGTAGAATTTGAAGACGGTACGATGTTCTTCAAGGACCTCGTCACCGACGCTGCTTACGGCTCCTATGTCAAGGGCACCCGCATTTTCGACGAAGACGGCGAAGCTGAATTTGTACGCATCCCCGTAGGACAGATTCTCGCTCACGACAAGAACTCCGATAGCAACATTCTCCTCATGCGCTTCAACTTCGTCGACGACGAAGAAGCCTCTGACATCGTCAACTGTACCGACGACCTCGTCTTCAGCGTGACGAAGAGCGGCGACTCCGAAATCCTCACCGAGATCAACGACCAGATCTACTACAACTTCTACGGCGCTATGCTCGACAACGCTGCTCAGAACATTGTAGCCATCGGCGACGCTGCCGTAACGATGACTTACAACGCTAGCTCTGGCGAGAACGACGAAATGCTTTCTATGCCCGAAGGTGTAGCCACGAAGACCTACAATTGCCACGCTTACAGCTATGCGCAGAGCACGGCTTACAACGAGGACAAGTACGTTGACTACGACGTTGAGATTGCCCGCGTTGGCGACGATGTCTATCTCAAAGGCCTCTACTTCTATCAGAACCCCGACGCTATCAATCCCATCAGCAACGTTCTGAAGGGTAAGTTCGTCGACGGCGAAGTCGTATTCCCCCAGCACCAGTACATCGGCATTGACGGCCGTGGCGCCGACATTTACGTTGTAGCTATGGGTACAAGCGAAGACGGCTACTACTTCGAGGCTCGCGACAGCTGGAGCTTGGTGTACGATGCAGAGAACGACACCTACGACGGCGGTGCAAGCATCGTGCGTTTCAACCCTATTCCCTTCTACAAGACAGGCGTTTACGCTTACGAGAGCATCGACGAAATCTTCCTTACCGCCAAGGATAACGAAGGCATCAACACCGTCCTCGCTCCCGCAGCAGAAGGTCGCATCTACGACCTCCAGGGCCGCAAGATCAGCAACGCTACGAAGGGCCTCTACATTGTTGACGGCAAGAAGGTTGTTCGCTAATCAGCATCTACTTTATTGACGCGCAAAATAATAGCGCACCAGCCATGTGGTTGGTGCGCTATTTTTAGTATAAGGAAAAGCGTTTGCTACCTCTTTGGGTAAGCGTTTGCTACTTATTAGGCGACTGCTTGACGACTCTTGCGGGATTGCCCACGGCGATGGAGTTAGAGGGAATGTCATGGACAACGACGCTGCCGGCGCCGATGGTCACGTTATCGCCGATGTTGACGCCCGGCAAGATCGTCACCGATCCGCCAATCCAGCAGTTGTGGCCAATGTTGACGGGGCGAGCCCATTCCTGTCGCGTGTTGCGTTCGTCGGGATCGGTGCTATGGCAAGCCGTGTAGATGCTCACGTTAGGGCCGATGAAGCAGTCGTCGCCGATGGTGACGTAAGCCTCGTCGAGCACGGTGAAGGAGAAATTGGCGAAGAAGCGTTTGCCGACGCGGATGTTCTTGCCGTAGTCACAGTAGAAAGGCTGATTGATGAAAGTGTCGCCGTCGGCGCGGCCCAGAATTCTTTGCAGGAGGGCGTTGCGTTCGTTGAGGAGCGTGGGACGCAGGTTGTTATATTCCCAACAGAGGTCCTTCACCTCGTTGAGTTCGCGAATGAGCTGCGGATCAGTGGCTTGATACACAAGCCCCTGCAGCATCTTTTCTTTTTCGGTCATGATGGGGGCAGTGTGGTTGTGAGACGATTACTTCATAAACACGAAGTAGACGGCGGCGATGAGGCAGAGGAAGGCCACGAAATGGTTCCAATGGAGGCTCTCGCCACGGAAGGCTACGACGGTGAAGAGGGTGAAGATGACGAGCGTGATGACCTCCTGAACCACCTTCAGCTGCATGAGCGTGTAGGGGCCGCCGTTGCCTTGGAATCCGATGCGGTTGGCAGGCACTTGGAAGCAGTATTCAAAGAAGGCAAGGCCCCACGAAATGAGGATGACAACGTAGAGCGGCGTGTTGGATTGCAGCACGCCGAGGTCCTGCAGTTTGAGGTGACCGTACCAAGCAAGAATCATGAAGATGTTGCTCACGATGAGCAGCGCGATGGGGAGAATGTATTGCATATACCCCCTCCCAACCTCCCCCGAGCGGGGGAGGAGCATATACCACTGGAGGGTGAGTGGGGATTATGGTTAATATTATGTGGATTTGACGACTTTATCCCTTCTTTGACGGTTTGAGCGTCATGATGAGAATGACGAGGGTGGTGAGGAACTCTGCAAGAGGCAGGGCGAGCCAGAGGCCTTCGGGCACAGCGAGCATAGGCAGCAGCAAGAAGGCCGGAAGCATGAAGACAAAGCCGCGGAGCAGCGTGTAGACGGTGGCGCGAGTGGCTCGCTCAATGCTCTGATAATAGCCCACGCACACCACGTTGACGATGGTGAAGAGGGCGCTGATGGCGAAGAGCGGCAAACCTGCGGCGCAAATGTCGTGGGCAGCGCAACCCGCGGGGAGGAAGATGCTGGCTATCTGTGGAGCGCCGACGGCCATAACCATCACGATGGCCAAGCCGCCACCGACGGCTGCGAAGAGCGAGATACGAGCCGCCTCAAGCACACGCTCGGGCACGTTCTGGCCGTGGCCGAACGAGATGATGGGCTGGGCGCTCTGCGTGATGCTGTTGGCCACCATGAAGGTGATGGGCATGCAGTAGCACGCCACAGAAAATGCTGCTACGCCGTCTTCGCCGAGGAAGCGGATGAACTGATAATTGCCCACGATGAAGAGCACCGACAAGGCGATTTCGCCGATGAAAGCCGAGAAGCCCAGACGCACCTGGTAAGCCAGATTGCGGAGCGTGAGCATGAGGCTCGTCGACGACAGCTTGAGCGCATAGAGTCGCAGCGTCTTGGCAAAAAAGGCGTTGTAGCCCAGACAGATAATGCCGCAGAGACCATAGCAGAATGCTGTGGCGATGGCCGCACCCTCGAGCCCCATGTGGAGGGGGAAGATGAGGAGCCAGTCGAGGAAGATGTTGAGCGCAGCCGTCGCGATGTGCACTCCGGCTGCCAGGCGCGGCTGACCGTCGAGACGCAGGGCAAAAAGTCCCGTCTCAGCAATCATGCAGAAGGGCTGGAAGAGCGCAATCCAGAAGAGGTACTTCGTGGCGAGAGGCACCAGGGCATCGTTCGCGCCGAAGAGGCGGCAGACGGTTTCGGGGAAGGAGAGGATGATGGCTGCGAGGAGCGAACCGGCAACAAGGCCGCCGATGTAAGACTGCGTGATGTTGATTCGTGCAGGCTTCACCTCGCCTTTCGACAGATGCACGCTGGCCACTACGCTGCCGCCGATACCGAACATCAGGCCGATGCCGGTGATGAGCATGTAGACGGGCGCCACGATGTTGACTGCAGCCAGTGCATCGCTGCCCACACCGTGACCCACAAAGGCGCCGTCGGTGATGTTGAGCACCACGCCGCTCACCATGCCGAGGAGCGTAGGGATGAACATTCGCCTGAAGAGTTTTCCGACCGGTAGAGTGGCGAAGTCTATCGAGTCGCGATTGTCGTATGCCATAACTATAGTGACGATGAGTGTTGTGACAGAAAAAACGGCCTCACAGGTATTTTTACGTCAGTGTAC
>JAUNIC010000239.1 GCA_030523615.1 Bacteroidales bacterium | reverse complement strand
CCCAATCCTTCACCATGCCCGTGCAATGCATCACCCTCGGCATCACCTACAATTTCGGTGGTGGAAAAAGGGAAGCACGTGAGCAGAATGACTTAGAGTTGCCACAGAAGAGGAATCGAAGAGGCAGATAATCCAGCAGAAGGCATCAAGTAACTTCCGATTCTTCGCAGAAGGGGGGGCAAGGCGTTTTCCTTGTCCCCCTTTCTTGTGGGTTATTCCCGGTTCTCGTGGCCTTTATCCCTCACCTCCACCATGACTTCGCGGGCCATTTGGTGCGTTTGGGGAAGTTGCGGATATTTGTGGTAGCTGACGATCTTGACGCCCACGCTTTTGTGGCGGGCTTTCTGGCGGATGCACTCGGCGATGAGGTCGGGGTTGGCGCTCTTCTCCGTGGGCGGTTTGTCGAAGTTCTGGCAATAGGCCACGTTCGTCATGAAGAGAATGTCGCTCCCCTCGGGCAGCGTCTCCATCGTGTGGATCATCAGCGTGAGGAGCATACGGAACTCCGTGGAACCCAACGCAGAACACGTCCAAGTGTCTATCGCCTTGCCGTCATGCTCGACGATGCAGGCCCCTGCGCTCGCCCTCGCCTTATGGGCATAGTCGCACGAGCCGCCAATCCAGACGTAGTATGTTTCGGGGGTGATTTTCATTTGTGTTTGAACTATAATACCTCAATCAACTCCACCTCGAAGATGAGAGTAGAGTAGGGCGGAATCGACGCGTAACCGTAGGGACCGTAGCCGAGTTGGAAGGGGATGACGAAGCGGTACTTTGCACCCTCCGTCATGTATTGCAGGCCCTCCGTCCAACCTTTGATGACGCCGTTGAGCGGGAAGACGATGGGGTCGCCCGAAACGTAGCTGGAGTCGAACACGCGGCCGTCGATGAACGTGCCCTGGTAGTGGCAACGCACCTGGCTGTTGGCATTGGGGCGTCGGCCGTTTTCGCGTCCGGGGCGCAGCACCTCGTACTGAAGGCCAGAAGCCGTAGTGACTACACCCTCGCGCTTGGCATTCTCCACGAGGTAGTTCTGGCATTGCTCGGCGTACACTTCCAACGAGTTGTCCTCATCGTCCTTCGAACAAGAAAAGCACACGAGTGCGCTGACAGCGATAGTAGCAAAAAGGGATAAGTATTTTGTCATAAAGTTCGTTTAGAAATTTTGCGTGCAAAATTCTTGCCAAGCAAGCGAGCAAAGCTCGAGCGACGCAAAATCTTCGAACAATGCAAGGATACAAAAAAGAAAGCACCTTTTTCGGGTGAAAATGGTACTTCCCAAAGCTCCTGACTTCATCAATGCGTCACCCAAACTAAAAATCGTTGCCAGTTAGGTCGAAAAGTGGCTTGATAGCAAGGTGCTTCTCCGTCAAGAATAGGTTTTTGGTAAAGTACGTTCCATTCTCAGGCATCTTTATCCTGATTGTCGTGATGGTCTTTGCTGCATCAAGCATTTTATCGACACTCATGCCGATTTTGTTGATAGCAATGAGACGTTCCAATTCCTTGTATACTTTGTAGGCGATGAAGCAGATGCAGACATGCGCCTCTATCCTTCGTTCCGTAAAGTGAAACATCGGTCGCATCTCCAGAGTTCCTTTTGAAACACGGAAAGCACGCTCCACGACCCATAGGCCATGATATTCTGCTATGACTCGTTCTGCTTCGAGGTCAGTGTTGGTGATGTAGCCTTTCAGACCGTCCCATTTGCTGTCATCGGCTATCTTCTGTTCATTGATGAAGACTTCTATGTCTTTGCTGATCTCAAGAAACTTGTTGTAGCCGCGCTTGTTGACCTGCTGCTTGGTGATATGTCCGCTCTTGTAGGCCTTCCTTAGCCGTGCAATGCCGCGCTCCCGGTTGTAGGCGTCCTTCCCCGCCCGTTTCTCTGAATAGCTGACGATGAGCCTTTCGCCGTTCTCCCGTTTGTGTTCGTAGCAGGCATGGTCTGCCTTCTCCTGCGAGGTAATCCAGTCCTTGATGCTTGCAGCCTCGCTCTTGATGCGGGCGCCAAGGATATACTTGTAACCAGCTTCCTGAAGCAGGCGCACGTTGTTCTTGTTCATCAGACCGGAATCAGCCACGACCACAAAGTCGTCACCAAGCGTGAAGCGTTGTTTGAAGTCGTCAATCATGGGAATCATGGTGAAGCCTTCATATTGGCTGCCGTTGAAGAGGGAATAAGAAAGCGGATAGCCTCCTTCCGACACAAGCAGCCCCAGTACGACCTGCGACTCTGCCGTCTTGCCGTCTTTCGAGAACCCCGGTTCACGCAGCACATCCGTTTCTGCCGTTTCAAAGTACAGAGTGGTTACATCGTAGAACATCAAGCCAATCTTGCCACCGAATATCCGTCGAGTGTGCTCCACGCTGATCTGTTGTGCCAGCTCCATCTGCGTGTTGTAGAGCTTGTCCATGTAGCGGTAGATGTGGTTGAGGTCAACATCCTCGTCGTAATATGACTTGATATAATCAACTGTGGCAAGTTTGCTCTTGGGTTGCGATACTCTTGCGATTACCAGATGACGCAGAATCTCATCGGGTATCCGATTGAAGCCGATACTGTCATAGACTTGGTTGAGCAGAAGCTGCGTGCCGTTGATCAGCACTGATTCCATGTTGTCCACAACACGTGCGGTCTCTTCGAGTTCCTTGCCGCGTCGGTCATCGAAATCGAACTCCTGCTGCCCGTCATGGGTGCGAAGCCACAATTGAGCCTTCTGAAACAGCACGTCCGCATCTTCTGCGGATTTTGCCACTCCAAACTTTTTCACTTCCGTAAATCGGCCCTGGGTTTTGCTCACCACCACGACACTTATCGTACCCGATCGGTTGGTCTTTTTTCGTACAAACATGGTGCAAAGATACGAAAAAATCTGCTTGCGTCACCCTGCGTCACCGAAAAATTTCCATAACTCACTGATTTTCAGTCTGCGCTATTTGATGGCGCAGAAAAGTGATGAAGTCAGGAAATTATTGAAAGAATGATTTTATCTGCAAACTCGTATGCCTTGTTTATTGTGTTTGTTATATCATTTATTGGTATTTCTGCATTAAAATTGCCGCTTTTGTTCGTTGAAGAATACACAGACGGAGTAATTATCGTTGCATACTCTGGAATTCCATTTTCGTCAATATATTCAATCATGTTGTAGCCAATTCGCTCGCTACCATTGTGCTTTAAGTTGTTGTCATTTGTGCAGATATTATGTATCCATGCATCATACTGTTCTGACACATAGCGTAATAAATCTATTTCCTGATTGTTTTTCGCATAGCTTATAAAACCTTTACATTGTTTTGGGTTTTCAGAATTGTATGCTCCGAAGCCATCCTCTTTATTAAAGCACTTCTTATGGTCAATCCAATACATTAGACTAACTCTGTCCAACAATACCCTAATAGAGTGTATGATGGCTTCATCAAACACTTTCGCCTTGCATTCATATAATTCTGGTATTAATCTGTTGTAGTCAAGAGGATACGATGTTTCTTTTATAGATTTTTTTTCATGATATAGAACAATTGGAGCTAAGTAAGTAGAATACTCATCCAACATCATTTCAAGTAGATCATCGACTTCTTTACCTCCTACTTTTGCT
>JAUNIC010000238.1:2407-3619 GCA_030523615.1 Bacteroidales bacterium | reverse complement strand
AGGGGGTAAGAGGTAGAAGGTAAGAGGTTATTCTTCTTTGCCTTCTCGGTACTGCGTGGGCGTCATTTTCATGAGGCGACGGAAGGCGAGGTAAAAGGCTTGACGCGAGGAGAAACCTGAACGCAGGCCAATCTCTTCGGCGCTGAGTTTGGAGAACTTGGAGTCGCGGAGCAAGCGGCATGCCTCGCGTACGCGTAATCTATTAAGGAGCGTGAGGAAGTTTTCGCCGGACTGAATGGCCAGCGCGGCGCTGATGGCGCGATGGTCTTCGCCCATCATGTCGGCTATCTTGCGAGCGGTAATGCCGCGCTCGCGATAGAGTTTTTGAACTTGCAGAAGATTGAGTACTTCTACGTAAACGCGGTCGGCGCGGTCGGCGCTGAAATGATCTAAGTATGACACGGGATGATATGCTGGTGTTTGAGGGTGATATGCTATTGTGATATGGGCTGCCTACAGACGGAAAAGGCGGCGCGCGGTGGCGGTGGTGACTTCGGCCACGTGTTCGGGCGTGGTGTCGTAGACTTCGGCGAGCTTTGCGATGACAAGGGGAATGTAGGCGCTTTCGTTGCGTTTGCCGCGGTGGGGTGTGGGAGCCAGGTAGGGCGCGTCGGTCTCAAGGACGATGCGCTCGAGGGGCACACACTCTTTCAGCACGGCGGGAAGGGTGCTTTTCTTGAACGTCACGACGCCACCGATGCCGAGCACGAAACCTGGGAAGGTGAGGAGTTCGCGAGCCTCGTCGGCTGTGCCGCCGAAGCAATGGAAGATGCCGCCGGGCAGTTGTGCCTTCAGCGGAGTGAGCACCTCCATGAGTTCCTGGTGGGCCGAGCGGCTGTGGATGATGAGTGGCAACCCGAAACGAATGCTCCATTCGGCCTGGCGGCGGAAAACGTCCATCTGTTCGTCGCGTCGCGAAGCGTCCCAATATAGGTCTACGCCCACTTCGCCCACGGCGATGAAGCGTCCTGTGGTGAGCATCTGCTCCATCTGGTCGAGCAGAGGCTTGGGATCGTCAGGAAGTTCCGTGGGATGAAGCCCCATCATGGGACGGCAAAGGGTGGGGTAGTCATCGCAGAGAGCGAGCATGGGGCCCACGCTGTTGGCGTCGATGTTGGGCAGGAGGATGTGCTCCGCACCAGCGTCGACGGCACGCTGCACCACGGCGTCGCGGTCTTCGTCAAACTCCTCGCCGTAGATGTGGCTATGGGT
>JAUNIC010000238.1:0-2397 GCA_030523615.1 Bacteroidales bacterium | reverse complement strand
AAGGTTCTAGCCTCTCTCTGACGGCGATCGTCAAAGGATTCAAGGAGTTCAAGGGCAAATTACGACTTGCGGCCGAGGAGCGAGGTGGCGTATTCCCAGATGGGGGCGCTGTCGACGCTGAGTTTGTCGAGTTCCTTGCGGGCTTCGGCATAGAAGTCCTCGATGCGCTTTTCGATGACGGCGGGAATGTCGAGACGGCGATAGATGCTGAGCACGCGCTGGATCTTCTCGTCTTCGGGGCTCGTGCCGCAGCAGGCACAGAAGGCCGAAGCGGGAGTGTTGAGGAGCGTGAGGAGTTCGTGGCCTTCCTCCTCGTTCAGACGCTGCAGAGCGCAGTGGAGCGGCATGGTCTTCTTGCCGCAGAGGATGTCGCCGCCAATCTTCTTGCCGAAGGTCTTCTGGTCGCCGAAGCAGTCGAGGTAATCGTCCTGCAACTGGAAGGCGAGGCCCACCTTTTCGGCAAAGCGATAGAGCACCTCGCAGTCCTCGGCGGGAGCATCGGCGAGGAGAGCGCCCATCTTGGCGGCGCAACCGAGGAGCACGCTCGTCTTGAGGCGGATCATCTCGATGTATTCGGCCTCCGTCACGTCGGAACGCGTCTCGAAGTTGACGTCGTACTGCTGGCCTTCGCAGATCTCGATGGCGCTTTTGAGGAAGAGGGCGTTGACTTCGTCCATACGGCCCACGCCTGCAGAAGCTATCATCTGTGCGGCGAGGAGCAGCATGGTGTCGCCAGAGAGCACGGCGGTGTTGGCGTCCCACTTCTTGTGGACAGTGGGCATGCCGCGGCGCACGTCGGCGTTGTCCATGAGGTCATCGTGGAGCAGCGTGTGGTTGTGGTAGGTTTCAAGACCGATGGCAGCGGGCATGGCCTTTTCCCAATCGGGCTTGAAAAGGCTGTAGGCCAGAAGCACGAGGGTGGGGCGCAGACGCTTGCCGCCCATGGAAAGCACGTAGCTGATGGGTTCGTAGAGGCCTTCGGGCTGCGTGGGATATACGATGTTCGCTAAAGCGTTTTGTATTTTCTGAAGCATAAAGCTCCCCTCCATCTTCCCCCGATAGGGGGAGGGCTCGTTGCTGCTGAGGGGGATGGGCAGAATATAGCAGAGCCGGGCTGTGTGAGTTAATAAATACAGGGGGAACTGTGTGGCGCTACTCTCCCCTAATGGGGGAGACGGAGGGGGCTACAATTTCGCCGCTGCCGAAGCAGATGCGTCCGTCGCGGCTGTAGACAACGGCAAACTGGCCGGGAGCTATGCCTTGGATGGGGTCGTCGCCGTCAATGTGGAAGAGGCCTTCGGGACATTCAGCTGTGGGAGCCTTTCGAGTGAGGCGCCCAGTGCGCCAGCGGTCAGTGTGGCGGATCTTAAAGGTCACGTCGAATGAGCCTTCGGCGAGCCAGGGATCACCCGTGAGGAAGTGGAAGCCGGCAATGTCAAAGCACTTGCCGTACTGCAGCAGCGTGTCGTAGCCGTGAGAGACGTAGAGGATGTTCTGCTCGAGGTCCTTCTTCACCACGAACCACGGACCGCCGCCAAGGCCGAGGCCCTTGCGCTGACCGATGGTGTGGAACCAGTAGCCCTGATGCTCGCCCACCTTTTTGCCCGTCTCAATTTCGATGACGTCGCCGGTGCGGGTACCGAGGAAGCGGCGCACGAAGTCGCTGTAGTTGATTTTGCCGAGGAAGCAGATGCCCTGGCTGTCCTTGCGGTGGGCGGGAGCCAAATGAGCCTCTTCGGCGATGCGGCGCACCTCAGCCTTCGGCAGATTGCCCAGCGGGAGCATGATCTTTTCCACCTGCTGGCTGTCGAGCTGCGCGAGGAAGTCGGTCTGGTCTTTCACGGGATCGGGTGCGGTGCCGAGCCACACATGATGGGCCGAGAGGTCTACGCTTTCGCCGCCGAGAGGATCGCAGAAGATTTCGTTGTCGCGGATGCAGCGAGCGTAGTGGCCCGTGCAGAGGCGGTCGTATTGGTAGCCCACCTTCTCGTCGAAGGCGCCGAACTTGATGAGGCGATTGCACATCACGTCGGGATTGGGCGTGAGGCCGCGCTTGACGTGATCCATGGTGTAGGTCACGACGCGGTCCCAATACTCCTTCTGGAGGTCAACGACCTCGAGGGGGAGCTTGTAACGATGGGCAATGGCGCGGCACATCTCGAGGTCCTCCTCTGCGGTGCAGGTGAGTTCGTCGTCGCCGTCCATGCCGATCTTTATGTAGTAGAGGTCAGGACGAATGCCTTGCTCCATCAGCAGATGGCAAGCCACGGCGCTGTCCACGCCTCCAGAGAGCAGTAGTGCTATGTTCATTTTTCTTTCGAAGGGGTAATTCTGTCTAAGGCTAGGCTTTCTAGATTTTCTAGATGATCTAGGGATTCTAGGTTGTCTAGATTTTCT
>JAUNIC010000034.1 GCA_030523615.1 Bacteroidales bacterium | reverse complement strand
TAGAAAATCTAGGAAGTCTAGAAAAGCTAGAATATCTAGAAAGCTATTTTGCGATTACTTTGCGAGGCTTTCCAAAATTGCCTTTTAGACGTTGCAAAAGTAAGCAAACTTCACATTTCCACCAAATTTTTTAACAAAAAAAATGCACTTTTCTGACTAAAAAAGCTGATTTTGCTACCGAGCACCCCTAAAAAATGCTAATTCCGTCATCTTTGAGGCTTATTTTGCGAGCTTTGTACAATGTGCCGACGGCACGCTTGAACGTCTTTTTCGACACGCCAAAACGCTCGGCGATGGCCTCGGAGGAGCTTTTGTCGGTATAGGCCAGGAAGCCGCCAGCAGCCTCGAGTTCTTCAAGAAGCTCGTCGGCAAAGTCGCGGAAACGGCCCTTGCCGATCTTCTGGAGCGAGATGTCGAGACGGCCGTCGTCGCGAACGGTGACCACGGTGCCTTGCAGACGGTCGCCGGTACGGGGCACATCGTGATGCTGGCCGGAGCAGTAGGTCTGCAGTTCATCGTTGTAGATGAGGCCGGAGTACTTGTTGTCGACGATGACCTTCAGGCCGTATTCAGTCTTCTGCCACACGAGGAGATCGACCGTCTTGCCGCGGTAGTAGTCCTTGTGGGGCGCGGGCTGGATGTAGCGGTTCACCTTCGCGGTGCCGACGATGCGTTTCGTGGCGTCGTCCACATATATATATATAATATAGGAGTTGCCCTGCTCCATCGTCTTCTTCTGCTCGCTGAAGGGCACGAAGAGGTCTTTCATCAGACCCCAATCGAGGAAGGCGCCGTACTGGTTCACCCAGCTGACCTCAAGATAGGCGAAGTCGCCGACCTGAGCGTAGGGCTCTTCCATCGTGGCGACGAGGCGCTCCTGCTGATCGAGGTATACGAAGACGTCGACCTCGTCACCGGGGTGCATCTCGTCCTTGACGTAAGCTTTGGGCAGAAGGATTTCGCCGATTTCGCCACCGTCGACGTATGCGCCGTGGTCGGTGAAGCGAATGATGGTCAGGTGGTTGTATTGTCCGAGTTTTATCATGGATGTTAGGTTTTCTTTAGGCACTTATATACAAAATGGCACCAACAAATAATATCTTTTTTGGGGGAACAAAAATTTTCCGAAATTACCCAAAAATTGGTCTCCAAAAATTAAAATTAAATCTTTTTGGAATAAAATTTTTGGGTAATTTCGAGCAATTTTTGTTCTGCTCCATTTTGGTGCCTTTTTGTATATAGTTCCCTTTCTTTATCCCGAATTAGAGAATTAGAGAATTTCGAGTCGTGATGCCCCTTAATTCTCAAATTCGGGATAAAACAAAAGAACTATTCGGCGGGAACTTCTTCGGGTTGCACGATGCCATCCACGATGTGGATGCAACGGTCGGTGAGTTTGGCGAGTTCCTCATCGTGGGTGACGATGACGAACGTCTGGCCGAACTTGTCGCGCAGGTCGAAGAAGAGCTGGTGGAGTTCCTCCTTGTTCTTGCTGTCGAGGCTGCCGGAAGGTTCGTCAGCAAAGACCACATCGGGCTCGTTCATCAGGGCACGAGCCACAGCGACACGCTGCTTTTCGCCGCCAGAGAGCTCGTTGGGCTTGTGGTCGGCGCGGTCGGCAAGGCCCATGAATTCAAGGAGTTCCTCGGCGCGACGACGGATTTCGCTCTGCTTCTTGCCAGCAATCATGCCGGGGATCATCACGTTTTCGAGAGCGGTGAACTCAGGCAGCAACTGGTGAAACTGGAAGACGAAGCCGAGGTGCTCGTTGCGGAAGCGCGAAATCTCCTTTGCGGAGAGACGGCTGACGTCGGTACCGGCGATGGTGAGGCTACCCTCGTCGGGGCGATAGAGGGTGCCCATGACCTGCAGGAGGGTGGTTTTTCCGGCGCCGCTGGGGCCCACGATGCTCACCACCTCGCCCTTGGCGATGTGGAGGTCGATGCCTTTCAGCACCTCAAGCGTGCCGAAGGACTTGTGTATGTTGTTGATTTGTATCATAAGCTTTTACTTCTGCTGAATAGCCATACCGGCGCGGAGCTCAGCGGTACCCGTGCCAGCGCCGGCGCGAGCGGGAACGATGACCATCACGCTGCGGGCAGAGAAGTAGCGTTCCAGTTGCTCGGGCACAAGATTGTGGTAGGCATGGCGCCAAGGGGTGCCCTTCTGCGCCAGGATGAAGACGATGAGATGATCGCTGCGCATGCTCGAAGCCACGCTGACGAAATCGTCCCAACCGTGGTAGTACTGCAGGTCGACCTCGACGGCATACTTCTTCTCGGCCCACAGCTCGCGGAGGGCAGCGAGGGTCGAACGGCTGCCGTAGATGGTCAGGCGGGCACAGATCTGCTGCGCCAACGTGGCCACGCGGTGCACCCACAGACGGAAGCCGGGATCAAGCTGACCCTTTGGCGGAGCCACCACATGAATGCGGCGCACGGTGTAGATGGGCACCACAGCGCGATAGATGATGACCTGCTGCTGCACAGCAGGCACAAGGTCTTCGACGAAGCGGCCATAGAAGCTGTCGCTGATGCGCTGCTTCTGGTGAAGGCCCACGAGAATATCCGTGGCGTCGACCTCCCTCGCGGCATGGCTGATGCCCGTCACAGGGTTCACACTCCAACGGCAGTGGGTCTGCATCTTCACGTTCGCCGCGGCGCTGATCTTGGCGGCATATTCCAAGCTCTGCTGGCCCTGACTCATGGTCTCCTCGTCGTCCTCGAGCACCACGTTGATGGCCGACAGCGCACCAGTGGCGGAGGGGGTACGCATCATGAGGGCAATGTTGGTCATGGGCACCACGGTCTTGGGATTGCTCAGGGCCACGAGGATGTGGTCGCTGTTGTCGCGCTGCACACCCTGGACATTGGCTTCGCCGCTGAGGACGATGCGTTTCGAGGCGTCTTCGGTGACGATTGACGACACGATGCACGAGGCGAGGATGAGGAACATCGACGCGTTAAGCACCTCGTCGCCAAGGAGATGGCTGCCGTCGGGCAGAATGATCTCGTAACCCACGAGGACGATGGCGAGCGTGGCGGCGGCGCGGGCGCTGCTCAGGCCGAACATCACGCGGCGCTCGTTGGCCTGCATGCCGTAGAGCTTCTGGTGGACGAAGGCGGCGAGCCACTTGCCGCCAGTACCGCAGGCAATCATGACGAGGGCCACGACGACGACGTTCCAGTCGGCAAAGGCGCCGACGTTGATGATCATGCCCACACCGATGAGGAAGTAGGGGATGAACAGGGCGTTGCCGAGAAATTCGATGTGGCTCATCAGGGGGCCGCCGGGAGGAATCTCGCGGTTGAGGACGAGGCCCACAAGGAAGGCGCCGAGGATGCCCTCCATGCCCACAAACTCCATCAGACCGCCGCCGAGGAACACGAGGGCGAGGACGAAGATGTACTGCAGCACGCTGTCGCCGTAGCGGCGGAAGAACTTGCGCGCCACCCAGGGGAAGGCGCCGACGATGACGCCAGAGAGGATGGCCACCTTGCCCAGCAGCCACCACACGGAGAAGGTCCCCGGGGCTTCCTTGTACATGCCGCCCACGACGGCCAGGAGGATAAGCGTCAGTGTGTCAGCGACTATCGTACCGCCCACAGCGATGTTGACGGAGCGGATCTTGGAGATACCCATCTTCATCACCGTGGGATAGGTGATGAGGGTGTGGGCGGCGTACATCGAGGCCATAAGCACCGCGGCGGGAAGCACATAGCCCAGGGCGAAGTGGTTGGCTGTGACGCCCACAGCGATGGGGATGGTGAACGACAGCAGACCGTAGACGATGGCCTGGTTCTTCTGTTTCTTCACGTCCTGAAGGTTCATCTCGAGGGCAGCGAGGAACATGATGTAAAGCAATCCCACCTTGCCGAAGATCTCGAACGACGAGTCGCGCTCCAGTAGGTGCACACCATAGGGGCCGATGAGCACGCCCGCCGCTATCAATCCGATAATGGAGGGTATGCGCAGCCGCTCGAGGATCATGGGCGCAAAGAGGATGACGCTCAGCACCACGAAAAAGATCCACGTCGGGTCGGTTATTGGCAGTTCGAGATGAAACATTAACGCGAATTTTGGTGCAAAGGAACAAAAAAATCTTTAAATATACGCCATATTTGCCACAAAACTTGTACTTTTGCAGCCCACACCATATTATAATCGCACGCGCGATTACAAAAAGCGGCCTATAAGCCCCATTAGCCCCATAAGACCAAAAACTCAAAAACTCAACATACACATCATGAACGTAGCTATCGTAGGCGCAAGCGGCGCCGTAGGCCAGGAATTCCTCCGCGTATTGGCCGAACGCAATTTCCCCATCGACGAACTCCGCCTCTTCGGCTCCAGCCGTAGCGCAGGCACCACCTATACCTTCCGTGGCAAGGACTACACCGTCATCGAACTCAAGCACGGCACCGACGACTTCAAGGACATCGACATCGCCTTCACCTCTGCCGGTGGCGGCACCGCAAAGGACTATGCCGAGGACATCACCCGCTACGGCGCTGTGATGATCGACAACTCCAGCGCTTTCCGCATGGACACCGATGTGCCCCTCGTTGTGCCTGAGTGCAACGCTGCCGACGCCCTCGACCGTCCCCGCGGCATCATCGCCAACCCCAACTGCACCACCATCATGATGGTCGTTGCGCTCCAGGCGCTGGAGAACATCTCCCACATCCGCCGCATCCATGTGGCTTCTTACCAGGCGGCTTCGGGCGCTGGCGCAGTGGCCATGGCCGAACTCTACGAGCAGTACAAGCAGGTGCTCGCTGGCGAGAAGGTTGACGTCGCCAAGTTCGCTTACCAGCTGGCGTTCAACGTCATTCCTCAGATCGACGTCTTCACCGACAACGGTTACACGAAGGAGGAGATGAAGATGTTCAACGAGACGAAGAAGATCATGCACACCGATGCCGACGTCAGTGCCATGTGCGTTCGCGTGCCTTCTCTCCGCTGCCACTCCGAGGCCATCTGGGCCGAGACGGAGCGCCCCGTCAGCGTTGAAGAGTTCCAGGAGGCTGTCCGCACCACCGTAGGTCTGCAGCTGCAGGACAATCCCGCCGCTGTGGGTCAGGGCATCAAGAGCCCCAGCCACCTCGAGGGCGAAGGCGACAACCACCTCGCTGCCATCGCCGCTGCTGCTGCCGAACACCCCTACCCCATGCCTCTCTTCCTCGAGAGCTGCGACGACGTCTACGTAGGTCGCATCCGCAAGGACCTCGCCAACCCCAACGGCCTCACCTTCTGGCTCGTCAGCGACCAGATCAAGAAGGGCGCCGCCCTCAACGCCGTCCAGATTGCAGAGTGGCTGATTGAGAACGATCCCAGCCTGAAGAAGTAATATCTCATACAATTTTTCTTATCCCGAATTTGAGAATTAGAGAATTTTCAAGTCTACAAAAGCTTCATAATTCTTAAATTCTCAAATTCGGGATAAACACCTAAAAAACTAAGATGAGCGCCCGACTTTTGTGGGTCGACGACGAGATCGACCTCCTCAAAGCACATAAAATCTTCCTCGAGAAGAAAGGCTACACCGTCGTCACGACCAGCAACGGCCGCGACGCCATCACGCTGTGCCACGACGAAAGCTTCGACCTCGTCCTCCTCGACGAAAATATGCCCGGACTCTCGGGACTGGAGACGCTCGCCGAAATCAAGCGCCTGCAGCCCGACCTCCCCGTCGTCATGGTCACCAAGAACGAGGCGGAGGACCTTATGGACCAGGCCATCGGCTCGCAAATCGCTGACTATCTGCTCAAACCCGTTAACCCCATGCAGATCCTCCTCACGCTGAAGAAGAACATTCACCAGCGCGAGATCGTCCAGGAGGTGGCCACGACGGGCTACCGTCAGGAGTTTGCGCAGATCTCCATGCAGGCCGACGACGCCCGCACACCCGACGACTGGAAAGAACTCTACCGACGCATCGTGCGCTGGGAACTCCAGTTGGCCGACACCGACGACCCCGCCCTCTCCGATATGCTGCGTATGCAGAAGGAAGAGGCCAACCTCGCCTTCGGCAAGTACATCCGCAAGAACTACGAGGATTGGATGACGCCCGAAAACGCTCCGCTCCTCAGCCCCGGCATCTTCAAGCACAGCGTCTTCCCGAAACTCGACGCCGGCCGACACGTCGTGCTCATCGTGCTCGACAACTTCCGCTACGACCAGTGGCGCATGCTCTCCTCCGAACTCTCCGACGACTTCGACATCGACGACGACCTCTACTTCTCCATCCTCCCCACCTCCACACAGTACGCCCGCAACGCCATCTTCGCCGGCCTTATGCCGCTGCAAATCAAGAAGATGTATCCTGACCTCTGGGTAGAGGAAGAGGAAGACGAAGGAAAAAACCTCAACGAGGAGACGCTCATCCGCCACCAGATGGAACGCTTCCGCCGACGCGAGACATTCACCTACCACAAGGTCAACGACGCTCAGGCAGCCGATCAGATCATCGCACAGGCACAGGCCCTCCGCCAGCACCCGCTCAACGTCATCGTCATCAACTTCATCGACATCCTCTCCCACGCCCGCACGGAGAGCCAGATGGTGCGCGAACTGGCCTCAAACGAAGCCGCCTACCGCAGCATCACCCAGTCGTGGTTCCGCCACAGCGGCATCCGCCAACTCTTCCAGGCCCTCCGTGAGTTTGATGCCGACATCATCATCACCACGGACCACGGCTCCATCCGCGTCGACACCCCGACAAAGGTCGTGGGCGACCGCAACGTCAACACGAACCTGCGCTACAAGTTGGGCAAAAACCTGAACTATCCCGCCAAGGAGGTCTTCGAGATGAAGGATCCGCGACGCTTCCAGCTCCCGCAGCCGAACCTCTCCACGGCCTACATCTTCGCCCTCGGCAACCGCTTCTTCGCCTACCCCAACAACTACAATTACTACGTGCAGTACTACCGCGACACGTTCCAGCACGGTAGTATCTCGATGGAGGAAATGATCATTCCCCTCGTCACCCTGCAACCGAAAAAAAGGTGAACAAACTTTGCCTTCTAAACGGCTTGAGAGTGCCCTCAGAACCAGCTTACGATAACGAAGTCGGTCCTGAGGGCACTCTCAGCAGTTAATATTATGGTGGATTTGGGCGAATTTCGGTGAAAGTTGCCGATTTTCACCGAAATCTGCCCAATTTCATCGCTTTTTCCGTCATTTCTGGCCGCATAGGGCGAAAAAAAAGGTGCGGCGAGGTGATGGAACTACCTTTGACGAATTTTTTTCTACCTCAAAGGTAGTTTTTTTTACTTCAAAGGTAGTTTGACCTTTTCCGGAGAGCGAAAAAAATCGCATTGGAGGGCGCTCTCATAGGTCAATCGCCGAAAGTCAACTTTCTTCGCCATCTACGGCTTTACCAACCGACTTTTTGACCAATCCCATCGGAGTCTTACCCAACTTCTGCTGGCGCCACTGCGTAGGCGTCATGCCCACATTCGCCTTGAACACCCGCGCAAAGAAACTCGCCGACGAGAAACCACACTCCGCCGCCACTTCTTCCATACGCTTCGTACGGTCGCTGGCGAGCATCGCCTTCGCATCCTCGACGCGGTGGTAGTTCATCAGTTCCGTGAACGTCTTGCCGAAGCGCACACGGCAGATGCGCGCCACATACGTACGGTTGCTCGAAACCATCGCCGCCAAGTCCTCAATGCGCAGATTGCTGTTGCGATACACCTTGTCGTCCTTGATCATCAGGCGGATAGCCTCCGCCAACGTGCTGTCGGCATCGTCCTCGATGCTCACCACATTCTTCTCGGCATCCACCACGACGCCACTATTGAAGGAGCTGGCAATTATCAGGATAACAGCCGTCACAGTCACACTGTAACCACATATAATGGCGTCGAGAATATGGTTGTCCACCAGCATGGAGTGAGGCGGCAACAGCGTCAAAAAGACCCAGCAGCAGATGATGATGGTGGCGCGCACCACTCCATGTCCCCGCTGCGAGAGGGAGAGGCGACGATGGACAAACAGCTTCCGCGCACTGATTACACGCACAAAGACGTAGACCGTCTGGCACATGATGATGAACGAAAACATCTGCATTTCCAGCGCGTTGCCGGTGCTGATTTCGAAATGGATATAACTGTGGCGACTGCTGATGACGCCTTGCGTGCCATGGCAGATGTCGACGATCGTAGCCACCACATCGAGCACCATGGGCGCAGCAATGAGGAGGAGATTCCAGAAATGTCGCACACTCTTCACGAGGCCAAACGAAAAAGCATACAGCAGGTAGGCCATCGGCACGAGCAACGCCGCCAAAAGATTTTGCATCAGCTGCGCCCCGGCAAAAGGATACTCACCTGTGCTGACCAACAACTTTTCGATGGTGAAATAAAAGACGAACACCACCACAATCGCCGCAATGAGGCGCTTCCTCTCACGGACATTTGGACCCTCCATTTTTACCATCGCCCAGGAGAGCGCGGCCAAAACGGGGAGGAGTAAAACGATCAACCACATACTGTCGTAATTTTATCTAATTTTAGAGCAAATTTACAATAATTATCACGATCAAAGCAACAATCGAATCATTTTACCGAATTTTTTTACGATTTTACTACATTCTTGACAATTCTACTATTCATTTTGACGATATGTGATTAAATTTATACAATTATTCTGCGCGTACGCGAAGAAAGTCGTAACTTTGCACCGGAAAATATAACATTAACGAGAAACTGTGCCGACAGCACCACAAAAGCCCTTATTGTGCACGTCGGTTAACTACAATTCCATTCACTTATGAGAAAGCAATGCAGAACGATCCGCAGCGTTGCCATGACGATGTTTTTTGTCATGGCCGGATTGCTGCATGCATACACGGCAAACGCAGAAACGCGTCCTGAACCGCGTGACGCCGAAGCGCGCAGCATAAAGGATTACGCTTACGCGCACTACGAGCGTACCATCGCACGTAAGGTCACGTCGTCGCGCGCACACGCCGCTGCAATACTCAGCACCGCGGCTGTCAACATCCCCGCACTCACCCCCTTCCAGATTGACAGCCTTGAACTGCGCAAATACTCCTACGTCGACGCCTCGTACGACTACAACATCCTGCCGCCCTTCACCGCAGCAGAATTCTGTAACCGTGCCGGAACCGTGATCTTCACCGTCAACAAGACCGACATCCGCCCCGGCGACCCATTCCTCCGAGAACTGCGCACAGAGATCGCACCGCTCATCAAGAGCCAGAACCTCGAGCTCTACCGCATCGACGTGCGCGGTGCCGCTTCGCCTGAAGGTTCGGTCCAGAACAACGACCGTCTGGCCCGCGGACGTGCCAACATCCTCCGCGACAGCATCACCGCCATCCTTCCCTCGGCCAAGGGCGACATCATCAAGCTCAGCAGCGTGACGGAGGACTACGAACTCCTCGTCTACCTCATGGAGAAGGCCGGCGACCCCGACACCGAAATCGTGCGCGGCATCTGCGAGAAGTGGGCCAAGAGCCCCAAGGACCTCAAGTGGGCGCTCTACACCTACAACGGTCGCAAACTCTGGAACCGACTGCTCCGCGACTACTTCCCCCAACTCCGTGCCACACGCGTCATCCTCTACTTCCACATTGCTCCCGACGCCGAACCGGAACCCGGGCCGAAGCCTCCCCACGAATGCGAGTGCAAGGGCAAGTATGAATGCCACTGCGCCGAGGAAGGTCCCGAGTGTCCGTGCTACGAAGTCACGCTCGACGGCCGCCCCTGCTCCTGTGTGGTTCCGCCGCCCCCTCCCCACGAATGTGAGTGCAAGGGCCAATATGTGTGCCACTGCGCCGAGGAAGGTCCCGAATGTCCGTGCTACCCCCTCACGCTCGACGGCAGCCCCTGCCCCTGCATCCTCGTAGCCGACACGGTGAGCGTCGAAGTACACCGCCGCCCCGTGCTCGCCATCGGCACCAACATGCTCTACGACCTCTGGTACATGCCCGACTTCGGTTTCGCACCCATGTGGAACGGCCGCATCGAGTGGTACCCCTATAACGAAAAGCGTCCCTTCTGGAACCACACCTCGTTCGCCGCAGCATTCGTCAATCCCTATTGGCACAAGTGGGACGAGCACAAGTTCTACCAGATCCGCAACTACGAACTCGAAGGCCGCTGGTACAGCCGCTTCGACGAAGAGTGGGGACAGCGCTACGGATGGTACCTCGGCGTAGCCCTCGACGCCAACAAGTTCGGTATCGGACTCTCCGACACCCGCGGTTGGCAGGGCGAAGGCGTCGGCGCACAGGTAACCGGAGGTTACGTGCTCCCCATCAGCCAGTGCAAGGCCTGGAAGCTAGAGTTCAACATCGGCCTCGGCTTCTACGCCACGAAGTACGACCCCTACATCTACGACGACCCCTACAAGGACAGCGACGGCCTGCACGGTGAATACGATCCGCCTACGCACGATCCCAACCCCGAGCTCCACTACTATTACAAGTGGTACGGCCCCGCCGACGCCTTCAAGAAACGCCAGCACCTGTTCACATGGCTCGGCCCCACGCAGATCGGCATCAGCCTGAAGTACGACCTGCTCTGGAAGCGCCAGCAGAAGCGCGGCAGCAGTTTCTACCACACCGAAACAAGAAAGGAGGTGCGCTATGAGTAAGACCATACGCTACGGCGCCGCCGCACTCCTGCTCAGCCTCTTCACCTCCTGCGCCATCGAGCCGCCCCTACACCTCCACCAGGACATCGACGTGCCGCTCCCCATCATCGACCTCGAGCTCCACACCCTGTGGGACTACGACCTCTACTACGACGGCGAGTACTACGACTGGCAGGCTCACTGGCTCTACGGATGGGACAACGAGGACGTTCGCCGATTCGGCGAGATAGGCTACAAGGAACCCAACGTCTTCAACATCCGCCGATACTACAACGGATGGCACCCCGAGGCACAGCACTCCTCCGTGCTCCGCGACCAGGTGGAAGGCACCACCTTCACCGGCGAATACAACTTCGGTTTCTACGACCTCCTCGTCTACAATGAGGTGGAGGAGACCGACGGTGCGCAGAACATCCACATCAACGAAACGGACCTCGACGCCACCATCGCCTACACCAACCAGACGATGTACTCCTCGCCCCACCACTCGCCGAAGTACAGCAACTCCGTCAACCAGCCCGAGGGACTCTTCTCCGTCTACCAGCGCGAAATCGAAATCCCCGACCCCGCCGAGGACTACGCTGCACACGGATTCCACTGGAATCCCGCCCGCAACCGATGGGTCAAGACCCTCCACGCCACCCTCGAGCCCGTCGTCTACCTCTACCTCACGCAGATCATCCTCGTCAACAACCACGGCCGCGTGGCAGGTGTCGACGGTTCGGCCGACCTCAGCGGAATGTCGCACGATGTGAACCTCAACACCCGCGTCAACGGCGTCGACCCCGTCAGCGTCTACTACGGTGTGCGCATGAAGGACTTCAAGACCTACGGTCTCCACTACACCGGACCCGCAACGGGCGACCTCATCACCTACGTCAGCGACAATCCCGTCGAAGAGTTCATCGACGAACCCGTCGACATCATCGGTGGCAAGGTCATGACCTTCGGCATGTGCACCGTCGACCCCGCCAGCTTCCCCAGCCGTTCGGGATACGCCGAGAGCGTGAAGCGCATCGAGGAACTCGACCCGGCTCTCCACTACGTCGACGTCAATATCGTCTTCAACAACGGTATCAGCAAGGTCTTCTCCTTCGACGTCACCCGCCAGGTGCAGCGCCTCTACAAGGGCGGCGTACTGACCATCATCGTCGATGTCGACAAGATCTACACCACCAACAACAACGGTGCGGGCTTCGACGCCGAGATTGTGCCCATGGACAGCATCACCTTCGAACCCATCCCGCTGTAACGCCACGCTTTCTGGCCGCAGACACCTAATATTCTTCACACGCAAACAAAACAAACAACAAAATAATAACAAACAACACAAAACCAATCCATCATGAAGAAAGTTTATTTCCTTTCTGCAGCTTTCGCAGCCCTCGCGCTCGCAAGTTGTTCAAGCGATGAATTCCTCAACGAGGTTCCCAACGAGCCCGTAGCCAAGCAGGAACTCATCAGCTTCGTGAGCGACAACTCCCGCAACACCCGTGGCAACATCACCGGTGAAGCTGCTGCTGCCCTCCTCAACAACAACTTCGTGGTTTACGCCACCAAGGGCACTGGCACTCCCACCATTGTCATGGACAACTACAACGTAAACTATGAAGGCGCTGCCACCGCAGGTAGCACCGACACCAACCCCAAGGGCTGGGAGTATGTGGGCTACACCTCAAAGCAGGGTGCTGACCAGGACGCCAAGTATTGGGACTTCGCTGCTCCTCAGTACGACTTCGTAGCCGTTGCCGGCCTCGGCGCTGCTGAGAAGATCACCAGCACCAACGCTGGCTTCACCGTAGAAGTGACCGACCCCGCGCAGATGACTGGCGTATACTTCGCTGACCGCGTGAGCGCTAAGCCTACCGCTGCCGCCGCTACCGCCACCACGCCCAAGTACGAGGCTTACAAGGACGTCATCACCTTCGAGTTCCGCCGCCTCAACGCAAAGATGCGCGTAGGTTTCTACGAGACCATCCCCGGCTACGCTGTCCGCAACCTCAAGTTCTACTACACCACCGCTGCCGGCGGTTCGGGCGTAGTGGGTATGGGTGGCGACTACCCCGTAAGCGGTAACTTCGACATCAGCTACGACGCCCTCAACAAGGCTCACGCTGCCTTCGACCCCACAGCTACCGGCAGCAAGCACCACCGCTACAACACCTTCGGCCGCCTCGAGTACACCAACGCCGCCAACAAGATGGGCGACCCCTCCAAGCCCAACCTCGCTGCCGACGGTACCGCAACTGCTGCCGACAACAAGCAGTTCCTCGGCACCACCGCCAACACTGCCACCTTCGCCATCGGCGATTGGACCGTTGACCACAGCGCTACCCCCGTTCACACCGCTTGGAAGCCCATCCTGCCCTTCGAGAGCAACACCACCCAGATCACCCTCCGCGTGAACTACGAACTCGTCAGCCTCGACGGCTCAAAGGAGACCATCTACGTGCGCAACGCCACCGCTAAGGTGCCCGTGGAGTACAGCCAGTGGAAGCCCAACTACGCTTACACTTACCTCTTCAAGATCACCGACAACACCAACGGTACCACCACTCCCGACCCCGGTGTTGACCCCGATCCCGACACTCCCGATCCCACACCCATCATCCCCGATCCCACGGACCCCGATAATCCCGATCCCACCGATCCCGATCCCTCTAACCCCGACGATCCCGATAACCCCATCATCACTCCCGATCCCAACGCTGGCCTCTACCCCATCACCTTCGATGCTTGCGTAGTTGAAGAGACCGACTTCCAGGAGACCCTCACCACCGTGGCTACTCCCAGCATCACCACCCACGCTGACGGCAGCGACGTGGTAGGCAACGACGAGTACGTGGTAGGCGAGAAGATCGTCCTCAGCGTTCCCGCAGGCTACACTCCCCTCGCTTGGGAAGTCCTCGTAAGCAGCACCGCCATCACCGAACTCAGCGCAGAGGCTCAGGACAAGGCTGGCAAGCTCACCGGTTGGACCGGCCTCGGCGGCAACGTCCTCATCCCCACCGCAGCTGGCTACCACGTAGTCCGCATGACCTGGAACGACGGCACCGGCATCCGCCACGCCTACAAGGTCGTTAAGGTGAACTAATAGCTTATGGGGCGAATAAGGCCCATAAGCCCTATAAGCCCCATTTGCCCTATTAGCCCTATCCTCCCCAAAAACCAAATAGCAAATAACAAATAACAAATCAATCATTAACGTAATTTAAAAAGTATGAAAAAGTTTTTTCTTTTCGCATGCGTAGCAGCCGCTCTCGTAAGCTGCTCCAGCGATGAGTTCCTCGGCGAAAACCAGGAAATGACGCAGGATCCTGGCAAGGCCATCGTGTTCAAAAGCCAGGCCAACAAGATTAGCCGTGGCACCGCTGCTGACGCAACAAAACTTGGTAATAAGTTCTACGTCTACGGTACCAAGCACACCGCTGCCGAGACTGGAGAAGCTACCAACGATGCTCTCGTATTCGAGAACTATGCAGTAGACTGGGTTGACGCAGCCAACAGCACCATGACCAACACTGGCGGTTGGGAATATGTAGGTAAGAGCGTTACCGCTGGTCAGATTGCACCTGCAACCCACACCAGCCAGGATGTCCACTTCTGGGACTTCTCTGCCGCTCAGGGTTACACCTTCTACGCTATATCTTCTCAGGAAAGTGCAGCCAATGCTGTTATCACCAAGACCACTGCAGGTACCACCGTTTATGACAAGGGCTATACCGTAGCTCTCGCTGCAGGTGCCGACCTCACCAAGCTTTACTTTGCAGACCGTGTTGTCATCGGCCAGACTGGCAACATCGGCGTACATGGTGATGACCAGAAGTTCGGTGGCGAGGTTAACTTCAAGTTCCGCAATGCAGCTACCAAGGTTCGTGTTGGTATGTACGAGACCATCCCCGGCTACAAGGTAACTCTCGACAAGTTCTACTATGTGGACAATGCCACTCCTACTTTTGCTACGATGACGACCGCTGGTACTGACAAGTTCTACGCTAACGTCCCCAACGTTTCCAGTGGTAAGGCAGGTACCCTTACTGTCACCTATTACGATGCAACTGACACAAAGATCGAAAATCAGCCTAAGCTCTCCTTCGACGCTACTTCTGCCAACTACATCGCCCTCGGTGATGGTTTGAAGGCTGGTACCGAACTCGCAACTACATCTTCTGCTCCTACCTACGACAAGGCAGATGGTGAATACACCGTTGTATTCCCCCAGATTGCCAATGACAAGACCATGAAGCTGAAGGTTGACTACACCCTCACCAGCACTGATGGCAATGGTGAAGTTATCAAGGTAACTGGTGCTACTGCAGAAGTTCCCGCAACCTACCTCCAGTGGAAGCCCAACTACGCTTACACCTACATCTTCAAGATTTCTCCCAACGGCAATGGCCACACGGGCCCTGACACCACTCCCGCAGGTCTCTATCCCATCACCTTCGACGCCGCTGTTGCCGAGACCGTTGATGGCAGCGCAGAATACATCACTACCGTTTCCGAGCCTTCTCTCACTACCTTCGGCGTAAGCGGCGGCCTGTACACTGCAGCTCAGGGAGACTACAAGGCTGGTTCTGACGTATACGTAACTGTTGTAGAAAGCAGCGCTGTTGTCGATCCTACTGGCAAGTACGCAGTATACAAGATTGCAGATGCTAAGGCAAGTCTTGCCAACGAAGCTCAGGTTGCAGAGTGGATTGCCAATGCTCTTGGTGACACCTATTACACCAGTTACACCACTAACGTATCTGTTGTAAGCTCTGTTCCCACCGAAGATGGTGCAACCGCTACCGTCAACGCAGTTAAGCTTCAGAGCCTTGCTGCTGGTACTTATGCATTCGAGTACACTGCTGCTAATGCATGGACTGGCACCTACACCAAGGTTTACAAGGTTATCATCGTTAAGTAATCCCCACACTCCCCATCCCTCCCCTGCCCTTGTGGCAGCGGGAGCGGATGACGAAACTCTCCTATGACCATGCGGGGTTCTTTGCCGTGCAAAGCGAGCAAGCTCGAGCGGAATGTTCCCCGCATGGTCACCACAAAAAAAAGCCCACAATACGGTGAGCAAACACTCCCATCCTATAAGCTTCACACGCGCGAGGCTGATGCCCCACAAACAAAGAACACATGCGAAAGCTACTCTACATACTCACCACCCTGTTCCTCGTCACCGCTTGCACCGGCGATGAGATAGAACCCGTCGTGCCGATTCCCAACGACGAGTGCCCTATCGCCTTCGCTTGCATCATGGAGAACGAGACGAACATGCAACAGGGCAGTGGACGTAGCGCCATTCGCAGAAAAGCCCCTACCGCCCTTGCACAAAACTTCAAGCTCTGGGGCTATAAAACCACCGCAACAGGAACGCAAAGCGTTTTCGACGGTTACAACATCGAATACAAAAACGGTACCGCAGGAACCACAGAAAGCAACACCCATGACTACGAGTATGTGGGCATCGAAAACAACGGACTCTCCGGCGGCATACAAACCATCAAATACTGGGACTTCGGAGCCAGCGCCTACCGATTCTGGGGCGCCACGGGAGGCACATTCAACGCCAACGGCACCACACTCACCATCCCCGGCCTCAGCCTCAGCACTGCCGAACCCACCACACCTCTATTCTCCGCTCTCTACCACCGCTCGCCGGTGAGCAGCGAAGTGGTGCAGCTACAGTTCAAGCGACCCTACGCCAAGGTGCGAGTCATGTTCTACAACAGCGAAGAACTGACAGGCGACGACCAGGTTCTGCTCACCGACATCAGCTTCGGTGGCGGCACAGGCAGCATTGCAACCAGCGGCCAACTCGTGGTAACATACCCCACCACTAGCACAACCACCGAAACCATCACCCAGACAAATAGCGCCACCCAAGACGCCCTCACCTTCAACGGCGTAACCCTCGACGCCACACACGGCACGACAAGCAACAATGCCGTTCTGGCCGTCCCCACAGGAGGCACAGATTGGTACTACACCCTGCCGCTGAGCACGGCAGCCACGGCACCCGCCTTTACCCTCAACGCCACCATCGATGGTGAGGCGAAGACCGCCACCATCCCCACGGCCTATATGCAGTGGAAACCCAACACTTCGTATACCTACATCTTCAAAATCAGCGAGTCAGGCAACAAGCTCGATTACGGCGACGTCATCATCGAGCCCTGGCTCTTCGGCGGCTCTCAAGACGAAGAATGGCACAACTGGTAACCGTCAGCTCCCCATCACCACCGCCCATCACCGCCACCACCGCCCATCACCGCCGCCACCCTCCCAGGTGCTCGGCAGTTGTGCTGCCGAGCGTACAGCGCTCCTAACCCAAGCCTCATGAAACACCTCTCCCACATATTCCTCCTCATCGCCGCAGCCATCGCCTTTGCGGCCTGCTCCGACGACAGCGCCGACGACACGCGCGAGGTCTCCTTCTGTGCGCAGGTAGCTTGGCAGAACGGCATGGCCTCCTCCAATGCACGCACATCGCGAGCCCTCACCGCCACAGACATCTTCGCTGCAACCACCGGCCCCATCGCCATCGGCTTCAACGACTATCCCCAGCAGATCAATATCCAGCCTTCAGAAGGCGACGCCTTTACCCTCAACAAGAGCAGCAAAGCGTGCGACACCCACACTGGATTCCTGCACTACAGCCCCTCCATTAACATCAAAGCGAGCGGCATTGAAGGCATCACCTTCACCGCCACAGCGACAATAGACGGCGACATCCTCCAAGGCACAGCTACTCAAGCCAATCTCCGCGACAACCATCTGCAGTTCACCCTTCGACACACGAAGGCCCTGCTGCGCTTCGCCTTCAAGGTCGACGCACGCTACGACAAGGTGCGCAACATCCTCATCACGGGCATCGACCTTAACGGCTCGCCCTGCACCCTCGCCGACAAGGTGCTCACAACCGACAACCAGTTCATCGCTTACGTCTACGTCGATCCTTCAGTTGTGACTACAAGCTACACGAACAACATCAAATGCACCTACAACATCTACGATAAAGATGCCAAGTTCGACGGCTCCATGAACGCCGAAGAATTGTCCCGTCATCTTACCCGCCAAGGCATCGTGGCCAAAAACCAGTTCACGCTGGGCAGCCTCAAGGACGCCAGCAACAACACGGTGACCGCCATCCAAGCCGGCTACTACTACGACCTCAAAGTCACCCTCAACCCCGACTATCTCTACGTGCTCTCAGAGCATGACAACAAGCACATTACTATAGGCATCTAAAGTAGCTGCTGCTTCAATATAACCTACTCTTATAATGCAATTTACAAAGACTTACAACACGAAGAATGAGATATGGCCATTGCGTCTCGCATTGACCACCTTCCTCTGTTATTTGATGTCTTTATGCAGCTTCGCCCAAACCCAAGAAACTGCAGCCGACAGCGTCGACAATGATTTCGTCATTGCCTCGCTCGTCGTGGCTGATCCCGGCGACGTGCTCTACTCCACCGTGGGCCACGTCGCGCTGCGCATGCAGTGCCCCTCGGCCCATCTCGACTACGTCTTCAGCTACGAGTCGGAGGCCGTGCCGCAGAAGGTCATCACCTTCCTCGCCGGCAACCTCAAGATGGGTATGTTTGCCGTACCCTTCGAGGAGTACCTCTCTATATATAAAGAGGAGCAGCGCGGAGTTCACGAGTACGTCCTCAACCTCCCCCTCGAGGTGAAACGCAACCTCTGGCGCGTGTGCGACGAACACGTGGCACAGGGCGCCAACCTCCCCTACGACTACGCCGAACGCGGCTGCGCCTTCAGCACCCGCACCATCGTCGAGGAGGGCATCGCCACCACACCTGGCACCACGCCCGACTCCGCTGGCGTCACTACCCTCCCCCGCGCCATCGACTACGGCACGGCCCTCGACAGCCTTGCCGCCATCAACCGCCGCGACATCCTCTACCGCAACCTCGCCGTCAGCCCCTGGACACGATTCTTCATCATGTTCATCTGCAACGGCTCGGCCACCGACGACGTCGAACCCGTGGAACACATCATCATGCCCCGCGACCTCGTCGACGTCTTCCGCCACGCGCGCTACAACGGCCACGAACTCATCACCGAGCCCGCCCGCACCATTCTCCGCAGCGACCACACCGTCGCCCCTCATTGGTGTTCACCCCTCCTCGTGTCCGTCCTCATCCTCGTGCTCACCCTACTTGGCCTCGTCCTCGGACGCCGTTCGGCCCAGAGCTACGACACGAACTCAAACAGCCAACCCATCCTGAAGCGCATCGGCGCGGCCACCACCTACACCCTGCTCGGCTTCCAGACCCTCATCGGTCTCTTCGCCTGCTACCTCGTGTTCGTGTCCGACCTCGTCTGCACAGAGTACAGCGCCCTGCTCGTTCCCTTCAACGTGCTCCCCGCCCTCTGCTGGCGTTGGCGCCGCTATTGGGCATTGCCCTACGCCCTCATCCTCGTTGCCTGGATCGTCGCCGCCATAGTTTGGCCCCACGTCCTCGCCGACACCCCCTACCTCGTCCTCGCCGCAGCCCTCGCCGCGGTGTATGCACACCAGCACTTCGAGGCAAAACAGAAGATGAACCCATAAAAGACACAGAACCCTTAAGGTCCTGAATATATAAAGATACAGACAATGACAAATAAGATATACAAAATACTCTTCCTCCTCTGCTTCCTAGCAGCGGGCAATAGGACGTGGGCAGACACGTGGGATGGAAGTACCAAGACTGCTCCTGATATGAGCACAAACAATGGCTCATCGGAGGCGCTTGCCATTCAGATTACCAATGCCGCCGAACTTGCCTGGCTCGGAGACCAGATAAGGCAAGGCACGGCTGCCAGTGGCAAGACGTACGGTGGCAAATATTGGAAGCTCACTGCTGATATTGACCTCGGAGGTAAAGACGACTTTACCGGCAAAGATTGGGCATCAATGATTGGTAATACTACCAATGCTTTCTGTGGAAACTTTGATGGTGGTGATCATACCGTTAGCAATATCCAGGTTGCTTCTGTCACTTCGGGCAAGTACTATGGACTGTTCCCAAGTGTTCAGGGTGCAAGTTCTACCAACCTCTCGAAAATAGAAAATCTGAAGATTGATAGTGTTTATCTCAAGGCGACAACATCAATGGGGGCCACTACACGTCTTGGCGCATTGACGGGTTACGTCAAGAACGGCTCCATCTCTGGTGTGGCAGCAAGCAATGTGACCATTACCTATGAAGATGGCATAACGGGAGCAAACCATATCGGTGGCCTTATTGGTTTTGTTGAAGGTGATAAGAATGGCGGACAACAGACATCTGTTAGGAATAACAGTGTCAAGAATGTAAAAATTAGCATCGGTGGTGATGTTGCTGAGGCAACATACATCGGTGGTGCCATTGGCCTATTAGGCGGTTACGCTTCAGTGGATGGCATGAGCGTCAGTGGCGGTTCCATCACTGGTCCAACAACAGACAAGACTGTGACTAACAACAAACTGTTCTTCGTGGGTGGTTTCCTCGGTATGCAGAATAGCTCCGGTACAGCTGACTACCAGCCCAACAAGTTCAGGAACATCGCTGTCAGCGGCATGAACATCAACCTCGAACACTTCGTTCCTGCTGCACAGATACAGAACCATAAGTTTGCTGTAGGCGGTATTGCTGGTTCAGTCAACGCTCCTAACCAGGATAGCAAAGGCAATCGTGGAATGCCGGAGAATCTGGTTGCCAAGAGCATCAAAATTTACGCGCCATGGGCTTCTGTAAGTCCTACGGTGTCGAATTTCAATACAGGTGCTGCTGTTCATAACAATTTGACAAGCGAAATAGTAACCACTGTCGATGCGCTTGAGAGAAGTAAGACTGCCTCATGGTATTACAATGACTTCAAACTTGGACTTTCAGCGGAGTTCCTTAATAGTACCGCAGTCAAGGAATACAATGCAGCACCGGCACAATATGAGTTCCGCAAGAACTACAGTACTACGCTTAAGGTTGAGGACGGCATCAGCTATCTCGCCATCAGCGAGGGCACTTTGCTTCGCCAGAATCGCTACGTTGATAATGATCGTGATTCATGGACCGTGCTATGGTGGACAAACCAGGGTACACGTGACGACACTAAAGCGACACCTTCAAGACCTGCTGCGACAATGTGGACGGATACCGAACAGCCTATATATCCGCAGAGTGGCGCTACCTATGCACAGCTCTCAGGCAATCTATCTGACTATCCTTATTACATGTACTTTTATCAGGGTGTTGCCAATGCCCACTATACCAATGCTGCGGATGCCGATGCTATCATGGCTGGTATCTCAGCAAATATGACTCAGGCAGCAAAGGCATCCCCCGTCACTCTCACCATCAGCAACGACAAGGAGAACGAACGAGGCTTTGATGAGTGCACCATTTCTGTTAGTGCTTCAAGCGATGCGGCAGATGTGACAGATAGTTTCACCTATCAGTGGTATCTGAATGGCAAAGCACACGCCACGGGCACTTCTATCAATCTCACCCCGCATTGGAAGGACGGCCAAGGCATTACCGTCAATGCACTTAGCGGCAGCACCATTGTCGCTACGGCAACCTACACCCTTGTACCGGGCGTAATGAAGACAAAGGCCGGAACCACAGAGAAAGTGCGTTCCGACTATACTGGTCGTGGCACAAGCGGCAACCCTTATATCATCGACTGCGAGAATGCTTTGCGACAGTTGTTATATCTCTCTACCGCTCATACAGCGCTACTATGGGAAGGAATCGTCAAACCTACAGCAGACCCCAAGAGTCAGTCTCAGGGTCACTATGACCGCGCCTACTACGAACTGGGCGATGACATCACCATGAGCAAAGATCCATTCGTACCTATCTCCCACATGGGATATAGTAGTTCTGCCAGTGACGGTACCTACGCTCAAGGTTTTATCTTCCAGGGCAGTTTTGACGGTAAAGGCTACAAGATTTCTAATCTTAACATCACTTGGGGAGCAGGTCAATATAATGGCAATGCCAATGTCTATCATGGTCTTTTTGGTGCTGTGGGTAATACTACGGCTTCGACCAAGTGGCAAGATACTTCCACTGGTTCCACAATTATCAAGAACCTTATCATCGATGGTGCCACACTGACCCATGACGTGAACAATACCTCCTTCTATTATAACAACGGAAGTACGGGTAATGCCAACAACTGTATGGTTGGTGTGCTGGCAGGCATCGTCGGCAGCAATACGACGATACAGAATATCGAGATTCGTAACTCGAAGATTACCGATGCCGACAGTTATGACTATAACCTAGCAAAGTACGGACTCTATGTGGGCGGTGCGATTGGCTCGGTGCAATATAGTAGTGTCAGTACAACAGTTTCTGGCTTGCCTGCCAACACAAAGATAGACCACGTAGCGGCACAGGTTGATATTATGTTGACGCACCCTACATTCGTGAGTACCACTCCAGCTTCTGCTGAAGTCAGTCAGTTCAACATAGGTGGTATTATAGGCAGATACATAGCAACAAGCCAGAACCAAAGTGCAGTCCAGGGAACGTTGCCCAAACATACCTTCTATTCTGGCAATATCAATGCTCCAAAAGCATGGATAAGTCCGATGCTGGCGTCGCTGCGCTACACAAATCAGAACGGTGTTACAAATTTCAGCAACTATTCCAAGCAATGGGAAGGCAACAACAATGCTGCCGAACAGCTCACCATCACCAATGCGCAATACTATAACTTCCGCATCAGTGGTCAGTTTGTTTCTGATTTGTTCCCTGCGAACGTCTGCCGCAACGATGCCCGTTCCATTGTGACGCACACCGATGCAAGCGATGCAGCGGCAACGTACGATGCAAGAAGATATCAGGGTGTGAACTATGGTGCCCGTTACATCGACAGCGATGAGACTACGCTATACTTCATGAATCAGGAGCCTGCGGAACATGTATATTGGGTATGGGATGATGAGTTCCCACACATGACTGCCCAGCAACCGACAGAGGCTTACATTGACAGAGACGGAAACTCGTTTACTGCCGAGATGACCGAAGGCACAGGTTCGTCATACCGCTGGCAGATCAGCTTCGATGGTGAATCATGGACGGATATTGCCGGTGCTACGTTGCAGAACTTCATTGCCAATCCAAGCAGTAAGACGAAGCTTATTGTGGCACACGTCACAAGTGGCGGCACGGAATATCGTACGCAGGCAGAAGTAATTTGGGCAGTTTCCAATCCTTTCGATGTTTACAT
>JAUNIC010000033.1:15333-22974 GCA_030523615.1 Bacteroidales bacterium | reverse complement strand
GAGTTCTATCATGATGCCCAGCTCGTGACCGCGCTCCTGAAGCATCTTCTTGAGTGCCTCGGCCTGAGCGATGGTGCGGGGGAAACCATCGAAGATGACGCCCTTGCCAGCGGGGAACTTGTCGTAGGTGGCGGCGAGGATGTCGATCATGAGCTCGTCGGGGATGAGCTGACCGTTATCGATGTAACCCTTGGCAATCTTGCCAAGTTCGGTGCCGTTCTTGATTTCGCCGCGGAGCACATCACCAGTGGAGATGTGGCCCATATTGTAACGATTTACGATTTCAGTGCTATAGGTGCCTTTGCCCGATCCAGGAGCACCAAAGATGATGATGTTTTTCATTTGAGTAATTATGTTGTGTTTGTTGATTTCTCGGAGAATTGTGCCGTAATTATTCTACAACGTAGATGGCAGGGAGGTTGCGGCCGTAGCCGTCGTAGTCGAGGCCGTAACCCACGATGAAGTCGTTGGGAATCTCGAACGCGCAATAGGGGATGTCGAGATCTACCTTCATGTTGCCGGGCTTGGTGAGGAGCGTACAGATGCGCAGATCTGCAGGATTCTTTGCCTTGAGCGAATTGACGAGGCCTTCCATCGTGAAGCCGCTGTCGATGATGTCTTCAACGATGACTACAGTGCGGCCCTCGATGTTCTCCTTAAGGCCGATGACCTCGGTGAGCTTGCCCGTACTCTCCATGCCGCTGTAGCTTGACACGCGGATGAAAGAGATTTCGCAAGGTGTGGTGATGTGGCGGAGCAGGTCGGCAGCAAACACGTAGGAGCCGTTGAGAATGGCGAGGAAGAGAGGGTTCTTTCCCTCGAGGTCCTGGCTGATTCGAGCACCGATTTCAGCTACCCGCTTTTGTATTTCTTCCGCCGCAAGAAAGGGGCGGAAAGTCTTATCTTTGACGATTACAGAGTTCATAAAGCAAAAATTTGGGGCAAATTTACAAAAAAATCTTTGTTCTTCGGGCATTATAGGCCGTTTTTTTCAATAAAAATAGTAACTTTGCACTCAAATTTGCCCGACGAAGGGCCCTTTTGTCCGAAAATGCCTCATCTATTTATTATACAAGAATGAAGGAATCACATCTTTTCTACGCTCCCGACGTGGCCTCTTCGCGTGCCCTTGCCGAAGAGGAGGCGGCTCACGCTGTACGTGTGCTGCGCATCAAAGAGGGCGACCCTCTGTGGGTGACCGATGGCCTCGGCCGCTTCTACGAAGGTAGCGCTTCGCCCGCCGGCAGCAGCAAGCATCCGGAGTGCTACATCAACGTCGACACCGAGCGTGAGTGGCAGCGTCCCTGGCCTTCGGCCATACACATTGCCGTTGCGCCGACAAAGAACATGGACCGCATCGAGTGGTTCGCTGAAAAGGCCACGGAGATCGGCCTTGACGCCATCCACTTCCTCGATTGCGCCAACTCTGAGCGCCGCGTGGTAAAGACGGAGCGAATCGAAAAGATCGTGGTAAGCGCTATGAAGCAGAGTCACAAAGCGCTGAAGCCCGTGGTCAGCGAAATGACGCGCTTCAAGGACTTCATTAACCAGCCCTTCGAGGGCGACAAGTTCATTGCCCACTGCTACGAGCAGACAGATGTGGCAACGGACGATGCTGCTACGCAGACGAAGCATTTCCTTTTCGACGTTGTTCGCCGCGACGTGCCTACGCTCATCCTCATCGGTCCCGAGGGCGACTTCAGTGTCGACGAGGTCCGCATGGCCCACGCTGCAGGATTCCGCAGCATCACATTGGGCGAAAGCCGTCTGCGCACCGAGACCGCCGCTCTCATCGCTGTGGCTCACTCTAATCTGAAGAAAACATGCAACAACTGATATCACTCTACAAAGATACCTTCGGATGTGCTCCCGTCAAGGCAGAGACACTCCCGAAGGCTGGCAGCAACCGACAGTATGTGCGCCTCACGGGCACTCCTACCGTCATCGGCGTCATCGGTACCGACACGGCCGAGAATCACGCCTTTGTCTATGTGGCGCAGCACTTTGCTTCGAAGGGTCTTCCTGTGCCCGAGATCTACGCCGTGAGCGAAGACAACACCCGCTATCTGCAGCAGGATTTGGGCAATCGTGCCCTCTACGCCGCAGTAGCCCACGGCCGCGAGAATGGAGGCCAATACAGCGACGAGGAAATCGCGCTGCTCAAGCGCACCATCCGCCTGCTGCCGCACGTGCAGATAGAGGGTGCCGAGGGGCTGGATTTCAACCAGTTGCTGCAGCCCATCCGCTTCGACCGCCGCGCAGCTTTGTTCGACCTTCACTACTTCAAATACTGCTTCCTGAAGACCACGGACGTACCTTACAACGAGGTGATGCTCGAAGACGACTTCGAACGCATGGCCGACGATCTCGTGGCTTGTGCCGAGGGACACACTTCGTTCCTCTACCGCGACTTCCAGGGCCGCAACGTGATGCTCTCCGACGCCGACGAGCCTTGTCTCATCGACTTCCAGGGCGGCCAGCAGGGGCCTATTCATTACGATGTGGCCAGTTTCCTCTGGCAGGCTTCGGCGAAGTATCCACAGCGTCTTCGCGAAGAACTCATCGCCGAGTACGCAGATGAACTTTCCACGATAATGAGTTTCGATCGCGTGGCCTTCCGCGAGCATCTCATGCTCTTCGTCCTCTTCCGCCTCATGCAGGTGCTGGGCGCTTACGGTCTGCGCGGCTACGTGGAGCGCAAGAAGTATTTCCTCGACTCCATTCCCCACGCCATTGCATCGCTCCGACGTTTGCTCCTCGAGGGTATCGCAGCACCCTACCCCACCCTCGAAGACACGCTCAAACGCATGGTGGCGCTGCCGAAGTTCGATGCTCCACTCACCTCACAACCCATCACAAAAGATTCTCTCACAAACATGACTACCGAAAAGCGTCCTCTCGTAGTACGCATCTTCTCCTTCAGCTACAAGAAGGGCATTCCTGCCGACACAAGCGGCAATGGTGGCGGCTACGTGTTCGACTGCCGCTCCACACACAATCCCGGCCGTTACGAGCCCTACAAGAAACTCACAGGCCTTGACGCCGAGGTTATCAAATTCCTTGAGGACGACGGCGAAATCCTGACATTCCTCGACAGCGTCTACCGTCTGGCCGACGCCCACTGCGCCCGATATATGGAGCGCGGCTTCACCGACCTCATGTTCTCCTTTGGCTGCACGGGTGGCCAACACCGTTCGGTCTACTCCGCCCAGCATCTTGCAGAACATCTCAACCAGAAGTTTGGCATCGAAATCCGCCTTGAACACCGCGAACAGGGCATCAAGCAGATTCTTCCCGCAAAGTAAAATCTTTGCACTGATACAATAAATTGGCGTTTCGCGCGTTATTATAAATATGACACGTAAAATCATACTGCTACTCCTGCTCGTCATGAGCGTGGCCATGGAAGCGACAGCCCAGCGCTGCCGCATCTTCGGCACGGTCAAAGATCAGGACGGCAACCCCATAGAACTCGCCAACGTCTACATCGTGGGAACCACCATCGGTACGTCGTGTAACCTGAAGGGCGAATACTCGCTGACCTTCGAGAGCCGCGACACGCTGACGGTGCGCTACTCCATGATCGGTTACGAAACCCGCAAGCGCCACCTTAACGCCCCGAAAGACTCGCTACGCATCGACGTCATGCTGCCTACCTACGGCACGATGCTCGGCACAGCTACCGTCGTGGGCACGGGTGTGCAGTCGGGCACGACACAAAAGATTACTCCCGTCGAAACTCACCAGATGCCCTCAACTACGGGCAACGGTGTGGAAGAAATCGTGGCTACACAGGCGGGTGTTTCGACGCACAACGAACTGTCGTCGCAGTACAACGTCCGCGGTGGCTCGTTCGACGAGAACTGCGTCTACCTCAACGGTGTGGAGGTGTATCGTCCGATGCTCATCCGCAGCGGACAGCAGGAGGGCCTCTCCATCATCAACAGCGACATGGTGCAAAGCATCGGATTCTCGAGCGGCGGCTTTGAGGCTCGCTACGGCGACAAGATGTCGAGCGTGCTGGACATCACCTACAAAAAGCCTGAGAAGCTGGAGGCCAGCGCCAATGCTTCCATCCTCGGTGCCGGCGCTTATGTGGGATGGGGCAACAAGAAGTTCTCGGCCATGACCTCGGTGCGCTACAAGACGACGAAGTATCTTCTCGGCGCTCTCGACACCAATGGCGAATATAAACCGAACTTCCTGGATTATCAGCTCGTCATGTCGTATCACCCCAATGAAAAATGGAACGTAGACCTCCTAGGAAACATTTCTGACAATCACTACACCTTCGTTCCCGCCGACCGTACAACCAACTTCGGCACGATGTACGACGCAAAGAGCTTCAAAGTCTACTTCGACGGACAAGAGAAAGACCAGTTCCGCACCTTCTTCGGCAGCGCTACGGTGACACGCCACTTTGATCCCAACACATATCTGGCGCTGCAGTTGTCGTCGTTTGCCACAAAGGAGGCCGAGACCTACGACATCTCGGGCCAATACTTTCTGCAGGAAGCGACATCACAGGAACAACTCGGCGTTGGCACCTATTTTGAACACGCCCGCAATAACCTACAAGCACGCGTAATTGATGCCGGCTTGCGATTCCGCACCAAGAAGGCCAGCCACACGCTCCAGGCAGGCTTTGACTGGAAACATGAAATCATCCGTGAGAATTCTGCCGAATGGGAAATGCGTGACTCGATGGGCTACTCTTTGCCCCACGACGGCGAGAGCCTGCGTCTGATCTACAGTCTCCGCTCCGTCAACGACCTCACCACGAACCGTTTGGAGGCCTTTGCACAGGACACCTATCGTCGCCATGCGCAGAATGGTCTCTGGAACGTGACTTACGGCGTGCGTTTCTCCTACAACGATTGGAACAACGAGCCGCTATTCTCTCCCCGCGTCTCGGTGGGTTGGCTACCTTCGGCCAACGACAACTGGACGGTGCGTTTTGCCACGGGTTTGTACTACCAACCGCCTTTCTTCAAGGAACTGCGCGACACGACGCTCACCAACGGCATTGGTACCGTGCAGCTGAACCGCGACATCAAGGCGCAGCGCTCCATCCATTTCGTTGCGGGCGCCGACTACACCTTCCGCGTCGCCGGCCGCCCCTTCAAGTTCACCACAGAAGCGTATTACAAAGCGCTCTCACACCTCATCCCTTACAGCGTGGACAATGTGCGCGTAGTCTACTACGGCCGCAATATGTCGAAGGGTTATGCTACGGGTGTCGACTTCAAGGTTTTCGGCGAATTTGTGCCGGGCACGGATTCGTGGCTAACATTCTCGCTGATGAAGACAAGCGAGAAGCTTGACGGAAAATGGCTGCCACGCCCGACGGATCAGCGTTTCAACGTCAATCTGTACCTCACCGACTACTTCCCTGGCACCACCCGCTGGGCCTTCACGCTCAAGGCTGCTGTAGCTGGCGGTTTGCCTTTTGGTCCTCCGCATACCGACCGCACACACCAGAAGTTCCGCGCCCCGGCCTACAAGCGCTTCGATATGGGTCTTAGCTACAAGATCATCGGCAGCGATGAAGAGGCTGCAGAAAAGCGTGGATTGACGAGCAGCTACCACGGTCGCACAAGTGGCTTCGGCCACAACATTCGCAATATGTGGGTGGGCCTCGACGCTTTCAATCTTGTAGGCATTCGCAACGTGAACTCCTACTATTGGATCACAGACATCACAAACACACAATATGCCGTACCTAACTATCTCACCGGCCGTCAGTTCAACGTGCGACTCACTATCGAGATTTAGGGAAAAACGACATATGCTCAAGCTTTAGAGCAAACACGCATACACAATGACAGAGCAGACCTCCGCGGAGGCCTGCTCTGTCATTGTCTGGAAACAAGAATGATTTTATCGCTTTTCGCTCACCGGCAACACAATGTTGATAAGAGCGTAGATGGCTACATCGGCAAGAACAATCCACTCCATGGGAACGGACATGTGATGAAGGAGAAGGTTGAGCGCCATGAAAAAGCCTTGCATCAATAGCGCTACACAAAGGGTGCGCGGCATGGTAAGTCCTGCGGCCAGGAGTTTGTGATGGAGATGGGTCTTGTCGGCCTTAAAAATAGGCTGTCGACGACGCATACGGCAGAGTGCAACGCGACAAAGATCCAGACAGGGCACAAGGAGCGCGCTATAAGCCACAACAAGGCCGTTGGTGTGAACAGGAAGGATGGTGGAATGCTGCTGAGCGTAGAGCACGACAAGGTAGCCTAACGCTACTCCAAGAAGGAGGCTTCCGCTATCGCCCATAAAGGTTTTCGTCTTACGCTCCACGCTTCCGAACAAATTGAAGGCCAAGAAAGTTGCCACGGCTCCCGAGAGGCTTGCGCAGAGGACGAGAAGCAGTTCATGGCCCAGATGGAAGAAGTTGTAGGAGAAGAGACCCAACGCCACGAGGGCAAGGCTTCCGGCTAAGCCATCTATGCCGTCGATGAGGTTGACTGCGTTGATAATAAGCAGAAGAATGAATGTGGTGAGCACCCATGCTATAGGAACGGGTAGCGCATAAATGCCGAGGAAGCCGTAGAGGCTGTCAATGTAAAGGCCGCAAACGGGAAAACTGACAGCGACAAGTATCTGCACAGCAAATTTAATCTGTGCGCTGACGGTAAAAAGGTCGTCGACGACGCCGATGAAATAAAGAAGCAGTCCACCAACGCACAAGGCAGCAAAACTGGGATGGAGAGACGTGGGAAAAGGCACATCGGCAAGCTGCATAGAGAAGAGAGCGGCAGCCCCTCCTATGAGCATGGCAGGCACAAAGACTACTCCTCCAAGGCGGGGCACTCCGCTCTGGTGAACCTTGCGCGCCGAAGGCAAATCGTAGAGCCCGCGTTTATGGCATAGCGTCAGCAGCCATATGAGCACTACAGCGGCCACAGAGGCTGAGACGGCGAAGGCTATGAAGGGAAAGAGAAGGTTGTGCAATGTATAAGGAATGGAGATGTTGGCGGTTGGGGATTATCCCAACTGGGTACGGGATATATTGATCAAGAGGTTCTTGACACGCTTCAAGAAATAGGCAGGAATAAAGAACACGAACAGGAATGCCCAACAGAAAGGCATGGGCCAATGAAATACAGAATTGTAAGTCATGGCGTTGTAACGGAGTAGTCCCATCTTCTTTGCGCTCATGTTGCCGGGATGCAGACGGTAATGTGCCAAAGGTTCAGCCACGCTGTAGGCATGACGACAACGTATGAGGAGGGTGAGCAGCAAAGCATGATCCTGGCGCTTGCGCTGCGAGGGCATAAGGTGTTTGCCTACAGCGACGGTGTCGTAGATGGCAGTAAGGAAGCCAATCTTATTGTCGCACATCATCTGGAAAAGACTGACGCGGCGCGGGGCGCTAACGTAACCAAGGTACTCGTTCTTAGGGCCGCAGGTGTAATACGGGCAAAAACAGAGCGCCACCTTCTTCTCCTGCATGAAGTCAATCTGCTTCTGGAGTTTAGTAGGGTCCCAACGATCGTCGCTGTCGCAAAAAGCGATGTACTGACCACGGGCAGCCTGAATGCTGCAGTTGCGTGAGCGTCCTGCACCGCCATTGACTGTGTTGAGGAAGATGCGTACACGGGAATCACGCTCGGCATATTGGCGAAGGAT
>JAUNIC010000033.1:0-15323 GCA_030523615.1 Bacteroidales bacterium | reverse complement strand
TCGGGCGTGGTGTCGGTCGAAGCGTCATCGGTAATGATGAGTTCCAGGTTGGAGTAGGTCTGGGACAACACGCTCTCGATACTCTGTGCCACAAATTCCGAAGAGTTCCACGAAGGCATAATAACACTGACAAGGCCAGGCTCACCTACGTAGTTTTCTGCGATTTCGGCGTCAGAGTGGGTCCCTGCTTCGGGAGTTTCGGACGCGCTGATACGCTTTGCACAATATGAGACGAGCGAACGTACGAGGGCGTAGATGACAATGTCGGTGATTACGACCCAAGTGAGTCCGACGCCGAGGTAATTCATCCATTTATTGAGCCCATAGAACCACAGGGTCCAAAGGGCCATGGCAATCGTGATGCGCCGTTCCGACACGCGACAAAGACGCAGAAGATGCTGGAAGCGAAGCTCTCGACGCGAGGTTATCTCATCGCCCAGCCACAAAGCGTGGATTGTGACACAGATGTAGTCAAACAAAGGAACGATGAAAAGACTGTAGACGGTAAGTAGAGCGTCGGGGCGTGACACCATGACGTGTTTGTTGTCCATGGCGTACTTTATGCCCAGGTATGCGAGCGTAAAACCGAGGGTCATGCGCCCACAATTGCCCATATAGACTTTCGTGCCAATACGCTCGTCGCCCCACAGATTGTAGTAGAGGAAAACGAGGAGCGTAGCGCCAAGGGATATGGCGAGATAGGCATAAGTGTAGTAGCCCAGCGTGTAGAATTGATAGCCGATGACGCTAACGAAGATGAGGGCAAGAGCTGCAGCAAGGCCATCGGTGTCGTCGGCGGCATTGATTGACTCAACGATAAGGTAGGTGGTCAAAAAGGTCAGGACATAAGAAGCCTGCACAGAAAGTTCGTTGAGACCTAAAAAACCGTAGAGATGATTGACGGTAAGGGAACAGAAAGGGAAGAAGGCACATACAGCGACCTTCAGTATCCTTTTCAGGCTACGGGAGATGCTGATGGTGTCGTCAAGAATGCCGATGAGATAGACCGCCATTGTGCCACTGCCGATGATGACCGTGGAAAGATGGAGTGTATCGGCAATGTCGTTGCCATACATGCGAACCAGCAATGTGGCCAGCACGCCAACGACGACGGAAGGAAAAAAGACGGCACCGCCGATGCGGGGAATGGAAAGGTGAGCGGGATTGCGCTCTGCATCATTATCGTAGATGCGGAGCTTATGGCACAAAGCAAGCAACCACCGCATAAGAACAGCGGCAGTTACGAAGCTGAAGACAAATGCTATGATGGTGTGGAGAGCCACTAGCTTAGGGGATGTGTATGAAGGTACTGACTAAAACTTGTCGCCACTGGCGATGTGCCAGAAGGTGCGCCAAAGAATTTTGCAATCGAAGGAGAAGCTGCGGTGACCAAGATAGTAAAGATCATAGTGCAAACGGCGGAGCATCTTCTCGAGGGTGTCGGTATAGCCGTTGTAAAGGGTGGCGTAGGAGGTCACGCCAGGACGTATCTGATAGAGGTAGTCGTAGCGGGGATCCACCTCTTTGATTTTATCGATGAAGTACTGGCGCTCAGGACGATAGCCGATAAATGACATATCGCCGAGGAGGACATTCCAAAGCTGGGGGAGCTCATCGAGGTGATGGTCGCGGATAAAGCGGCCAACCTTCGTGAGACGAGGATCGCCATTGACGTTGAGGAGCTGGGGCTCACCATTGGCTTCCGCATTGGGCGACATGGAACGGAACTTGTAGATGTTGAAGGGACGTCCGTTCTTGCCAATTCGTTCCTGGCTGAAAATAGCATCGCCTCCGTCCTCGAGTTTTATAGCAATGAAGCAAATGAGGAAGAGGGGTAAAAAGATAATAAGGCACAAAGCAGCAACGATAATGTCGAACGAACGCTTGTTGAAGCGTCCGAACGCCGACATGCCGTCCTGAATGTATCCTTCGGGGAGTATGAGTTCTTCTGCTTGTCGCATATGTTGTGTGAAAAGGGTGTGTACAAAATAGGTGTGGACCTACTTTAATAACGTGAAAAAACGCAAAAAATTGTATACACCCTAAACTTTTTTGAAAATTCTTTGGTCTAAGGGGTTGGATGCATGGAGTGTCCAATCGGCAAAGTTACAAAAAAACGCTGACACGGCAATGCTTTTGCGGGCAATTCTTGATTAAATGTATCAAAAACACGCAGAAGCGAAAGTCAAGTGTACCTTTTTAACAAAAAACCTTGGGTGTTTCGCATTTTTACACTATTTTTGCACTCATCTATATATTTTACGCACACGCATACTTCGCACACGCATGAAAAGAATACTCACCATCATACTTCTGGTTTGCATGACCGTCATGACGGCCGTGGCACAAAGTATGACCGACACCCAGATTATCGACTTCGTCAAGCAACGCCATTCGGCAGGCGCATCGCAGACGACCATCATCACCGAACTCCTTGAGCGGGGAGCGTCGCGCGAACAGCTCATTCGCATCAAAGAAGCGTTCGACGCACAAGGCAACGCGAAACAGCAGGCTGCACAGCCTACAGTGGAAATCGACCGTTCAAGGGTGAACAACGGCGAGAATGCTCGCGAGGAGAATCCGTTTGAAGTCGCCATCTTCGGCGACAGCAAGGCCGACAATGCAGCAGAGGCAGGAGCACAACCGAAGATCTTCGGCCACGACATATTCCGCACGAAGATGCTGTCGTTTGAACCCAACATGTCGATTGCCGTTCCCGAGACGTACGTGCTGGGCCCCGGCGATGAGGTCATCATCGACGTCTACGGCGACAGCCAGCGCAGCGACAAACTCAAGATTGCACCTGACGGAACGGTCAATACGACTTACGGCGGCCCCATCAGCGTGGGCGGAAAGACACTATCGCAAGCGCAGAGTGCAATAGCAGGACGCTTGAGAGGCTTCTACTCGGGCAGCACCATCAAGGTGAGCGTGGGACAGACACGCGCCATCACGGTGAACGTTATGGGCGAAGTAAGCACTCCCGGCAGTTACACACTGAGCGCTTTTGCCAGCGTGTTCCATGCGCTCTATCAGGCGGGCGGTGTGAACGAACTGGGTACGCTGCGCGACATCAAGGTTTGCCGTCACGGCCGTGTTGTGACCAGCGTAGACGTATACGATTACATCCTCAACGGTCGTCTTACGGGCAATATCATGCTCGAAGACAACGACGTAATCCTCGTGGACACCTACAAGAATCTGGTCGAGGTGAAAGGTTGGGTCAAGCGCCCTATGCTCTATGAGATGAAAGCGGGAGAAAACCTCTACTCTGCGCTCAGCTATGCTGGCGGTTTCAAAGGTGGAGCGTTCACCGAGACAGTCACCGTGGAGCGTAACCAGAATACAAACGCATATGTCTACACGCCGAATGAAGACGAGTTTGCGCAATTCCTCTTAGCTGACGGCGATATCGTGACGGTAAGATACTCCGACACACACTACACCAACATGGTGGAAATAAAGGGAGCAGTCTATCGCCCCGGACGTTACGAAATTGGCGAGAATGCCCAAACCGTACGCTCACTTATCGAGCAGGCGGGCGGGCTTAAAGAAGACGCCCTTCGTACCCGCGCCCTTCTGATTCGCATGAATCCTGACCGCAGTCGCGAAGCCATGACCATCGATATTGAGGGTATCATGAGCGGCACAGCTACCGACATCGCCATCCGTAACGAGGACGAACTGACCATCTCCTCTCGCGAAAGGGAGATTCAGGACCAGCAGCTCACCATCGCCGGCGAGGTATACAGCCCTGGTGTATTCCCCTTCGCCAAAAATCTCACCGTAGAGGACCTCATCACCATGGCTGGCGGCTTAAAGGAGTCGGCCTCGGTACTCAATGTTGAGGTGAGTCGCCGCATCGTGCATCCCGAAGGACAGGACGACCTGCCCCAGCGCGCAGAAATCTTCAACGTAAAGATTCAGGACGGCCTTGCCATCAACCCGCAATCATCTTTCGTTCTCATGCCTTACGACGAGGTATATGTCCGCAAGTCTCCCGCATACAGCGAACAGCGTAGCATCTGGATTGGCGGCGAGGTACTCTTCGAAGGACGCTACGTGCTGGAGAGCCAAGACGAACGCCTCAGCGACGTCATCCGCCGCACGGGTGGTTTCACCAGCAAAGCCAGTGTGGGTGACGCTCGCCTGAAGCGCCACATGAACGAGACGGAGCTACTGCGCCGCGCCAAGCTTATCCAAAAGGCAGAAACTTCGACGTCGGACTCTGTGAGCATCGCCAAGCTGGACCTCAACGAAACGTACTACGTGGGTATCGACCTCAACGCCGCTATCAACCATCCTGGCAGTAGTGCCGACCTTGTGCTTCGCGACGGCGACGAACTCTTCATCCCGCAGCTGGAAAACACGGTGAAGATTAATGGCGAGGTGCTCTATCCCAACACAGTGACGTTCATCGAAGGTAAGTCTCTCTCCTACTACATCAACCAAGCAGGTGGCTACAGCAAAGAGGCGCAGAAGCGTCAGGCTTACATCATCTACAACAACGGCAACGTGAGCAAAGCCAGCAAAGGCACCATCCAACCGGGTTGTGAGATTGTAGTTCCCACCAAAAAACACAAGGAAAACACCAAGAGCTTAGCCACCACGCTCTCCATCACCACCGCCATCGCTACTATTGCCGCAGTATTAGTCTCTGCGCTGAAATAGGATTTAGTTGAAGGCATCTGGTTTAAGGCAAATACCGAAAAAAAATGAAAAGCAACCGCATACTTATTCTCGCCACCTCGCTCAGCCTCACGCTTGGTGCACATGCCCAGATGAGCCGTCTCGATGAAAACGTAGAATACAAAGTTGAAGCCTCGGAAATGGGGGCAACGGGCCACGCTGCACCTCTGTGGTTTTCGGCCAACCGCCATGGACTCTCGTCCACCGAAAACACCTCGGGATATGTACGCGCCGCCATCGAGCGAAAGATTGAAACCGACTCCACCCACCATTGGAAATTCGGCTACGGAGTCGATGTGGCCGTGCCCTATGGCTTCACCTCGAAGTGGGTGGTACAACAACTCTACGGCGAGGCGCAGTGGCACAAGTTTCGCGTAAGTTTCGGCAGCAAAGAACGCACGCAGGAGTTCAAGGACGACGAGTTGTCGACGGGCGGCATGACGTTCAGTACAAACGCTCGTCCCGTACCTCAGCTGCGCGCCGAATTGGCCGACTGGTGGAACATCACCGGCCGTGCCCACTTCTTGAGCATCAAAGGTCACGCATCGTATGGCATGATGACCGACGGCGACTGGCAAGAGCGATTTGTAGGCGGCGAAGAAAGTAACAACATCTTTGCAAAGAAGACGCTCTACCACTCCAAAGCAGGCTATTTCAAGTTAGGCGACGAGCGCCGTTTCCCCCTCACGGATATGTTCGGTTTGGAGATGGTGGCCATGTTCAGCGGCGAAGTATGGAACATCTACGACCGCGGCGGAAGTGGTAACGAAAACTTCGACTCACACGTTGTTATGTCACACGGCATTCGCGACTTCGTCGACGCATTCATCCCCGGCGGCGCCGATGTCAACGACGGCGCCTTCTCCAATGCAGCCGGCAACCAGCTCGGTTCTTGGGTATTCTCGCTCGATTGGACGACTCCTACGTGGGCGCTCCACGGCTATCTGGACCACTTCTTCGACGACCATTCGCAGATGTTCTTCCAATATGGTTGGGTAGACAATCTCGTGGGCATTGAGGCTCGCCTCCCGAAGAATCCCTTCGTCAGCACCATTGTCTACGAGCACCTCAACACAAGCGATCAAAGCGGTAGTTTGTACCACGACGCCACAAGTGTGTTGCCCCTGCAAATCTCGGGTAAAGACACTTACTACAACCACCACATCTATGGCGCTTACCACCATTGGGGCCAAGTGATGGGTAACCCGCTCCTTCTCAGCCCGCTCTACAACGACGACAATCGACTCATCTTATATAATAATCGCGTGCGCGCGAATCACATCGGTCTTCGCGGCAATCCCTGTAACGACGTCAGCTGGCGTGCACTTTGCACCTTCCATCATGCCCTCGGCACCTACGACGTGTACGTGAACGATGCCAAGTCGGTGTTCTTTATGGCCGAAGCCAACTACACCCCTCACCAGCTCAATGGTTGGGAATTCTCACTTGGTCTCGGCGCCAACACCGGCGACCTTATCGGCAACTCATTCGGCATGCAGGCCACCGTACGTAAGACGGGCCTCATCCATCGCCGCAACAAGTAAACATACATTTACGCTTACACACCACACGTTATGAAAATCTCATTCTCCCGCATATACTTTCTGCTGGCCGTTCTGATCGGTTCGCTGAGCATCGCGTCGTGCGACAAGATGGACGACAATGGCCCCTTCTACGGCTATTGGCTCCTTACCGACGTCGAAGGCCCCGAAGGCCCAATCGGCACAGCTCCTGAAAAAGGTTCTACAACCGTCAACACCGATATCATCGATTTCAACATGCCCCGCACCATCACATGGGGTGTGCGCAATGAGCTCATTGTGATTCACGAAATAAACCAAGCCGACTACTACTTCTTCACCTTCACCCGCACAGACAAAGAACTGCAGCTGCGCGAGGCCTATCACAACGACGGCAGCAAAGACAAACTCATCGAGTTCTCCGAGGTACCCGAGAAATTCTACGTTCCCGCCGACGGCCACTACGACGTAGTCAATCTCGACGGCAATGGCATGACGCTTCGCTCTGGCTCCCTTGGCCTCACCTTAAAACTGAAGAAGAACTAAACGACAAAAAACTGTATTAGTTAAATAAATCATGGCACTCGTGAGAACGCATTTACTCTGCGTTCTCACGAGTGCCACTAATTTTTGGCGTATAGGTCTAATTTTTCATTACCTGCTCGACAATCTGCTCGTAGATGTCGATGGCAAGACGAATGTCAAAACGCTCAATGGCCAGTTGGTGACTGCGGCGCGACATCTGTCGACGCTCCTCGGGCGTTAGTTTGAGGAAACGATCGAAGGCACTGGCAAGACTCTGGCTGTCATAAGGCGCAACGAGATATCCACTACGTCCGTCTTCCACCATCTCTTTACATCCAGCTATGTCGCTCGTAATGATCGGGCGTCCCATGCTGCAAGCCTCCATCAGCGAACGATTCAATCCCTCGCCATAACTGGGCAAAACAACCACAACACCATCGCGCAGAACGTAATCGGGCACATTGTTGGAGAATCCCAGATATCGGATGTGGCCGCTCTTAACATCCTGTTCCACTTCTTCAGGCAGCACACGCGTCGGGCTATCAGTGTCGAGCGGGCCGAGAAGCTCGAATATAACGTCTGGCCTACTCTTGTGAATCGTCTTTGCAGCTTCCACAAATTCACGATAACCTTTATCGTAGAGCACACGAGCTATCATCAAGAACCGCACGGGAGCCTCAAAAGGCTCTTCGCGGTAAGGGTAGGCGTCAAGATTGATGCCTTCGCCGCAAGGCAGCATCACGGTACGTTCACGAAGGGCATAACCACCCTTGACAACAAAGTCGCGGTTGTCGCGATTGAGCACCATGACGCGGTGAGCACGACGCAATGAAAAACGATAAATAGCGCGTCCTATGGATTTGGTGATGCCACCCTCGGTGAATATATAGCCCAAGCCCGCCAGCATATCGATGACCTTCACACCGCACAAACGCGCAGCAAGGCAGCTATAGATGTTGGGCTTGATTGTGTAGTTAAACACCAAATCGGGCCGCTCCTTCCTATAAACTTTAAGATATTTGACAAACAAGCCGAAGTCCTTGATGGGATTCATGCCATGCGGGCTCATCGGCACCTCTATGACGCGGCATCCAGCCACCATCGTGCCCACTTTGTCCCATTGCGAGCGCGCCTTGGGAGCAAGCAGTATGACCTCATTGCCCTGTTCGATGAAGTGGCGAATGACGTCGACACGGAAGCCAAGAAGTCCGCCGAGGCGGTTGTCGGAGAATACTATTTTCATTGTATGTGTTGCGGTCGAGAAAGTGCGGTCTTGAGAAAGACTGAGTGTGTGTAGTGTGATGATTATTCTTGCACCCAACTGCGCCACTGTTGACGCGCAGCATTGTAGTTGAAACGCTCAAAATACTGTTCGCGCGCAGCTACTGCCGCCGCACGATAGGCTTCGGCGTCTGTGCAGAAGGTGATGATGGCCGTTGTCCAGTCGGCTTCAGCGACGTCGGCCGAGACGAGACGTCCACACCGGTCGTTGATGACGCGCGTGTTGAATCCCACGTTCGAAGCCACCACCGGAAGGGCGGCTGCGAGGCATTGTATGAGTTTGAAGCCACCCTTACCACGCGTGAATTCATTATCGGCCAATGGCATGATGCCAATATGAGCGTCGCGGAGCGCCTGGATGCCAGCTTCATGGGTCCAATCAGTATTGACAATGTGAAGCGTCGATGTGGCGCACAAAAGCTTCTGATTGCACACAACGTGGAGCGTGAGACGCTTTTGATATGTACGAAGCAGCTCATCGGCACAACGGTCCAACTGCGCGATGATGGAGCGCAGAAAAACAAGATTTCCCGCCGTACCGAGCCACACAAGTCTGATTTCAGAATCGTAGGATTGCAGGCGTGGTTCTAAGAGTTCGTCGTTCGTGTCGTTGCACATGCTTCCGTCAGTGGTAGGCAGCACAGCGACCTTTGCGCGATATTCGGGCGCGATGGTGTCGGCGAGGAACTGATGAGTGACGACAATGCGGTGGCTCACAGCCGAGAGGAGATCATGTTCCGCACGCGAGATAATACCTTGATCGAGCATGTTGTCGTCAAAGTCCCAGATGACGATAGCACGGCGGGCAATCCGTGTCAGCAGCCATCGATGAGTGGGAAGCAGCAGACGCGGCGAAACGGTGCGACTGATGATGACAACGTCGCCCTGCGAGGATCGCAAACTTTCCATAGCCAACCCCCACATCGTTCGCAATATGATGAGGAAGAAATGGAAAGGAGCAAGGAGGCGCTTCTGCGATGCAGAACGTTTGTGCCACCAGCGGAAATGTCGGGGCGTCATCAGCTGATGCACCTTCAGCTCATCTGGCTCGAAAAACTGCAGGATTCTGTAGTATCCAGAAGGGCAAACGCCGCGGGCGTTTATGAATGTTGAGATTCGTTTGCTCATTTATAATTTTAATGTCGCTTCAGCCCGTGGAATACGCCTCGGAACATCTGGCGGAGGGCAGAGAGGCCGTCGCGCTGGGTGAAGGGAATGATGAAGAAGGCTGCCGCGCGCTTCACGCCCATAGCCAACTTCCATTGCGTTGGAACGTAGGGGCGTCGAACCAAAAGGAGGTAGTTGCGACAGAGGTAGTAGTATCGCATGGGGGCAGCCGTGAGAATCGTGTGGCGTCCTATGCGAATGGGCGGACGTCCAACAGCATGCGCCAATTCGACCTGCGGCGTTGTGCCTACAGCGTATCCTTTCGATGTTGCCCGCCAACACCATTCGTGATCGACCATATCGATGAAGAGGCTTGCATCGTTCAGACCTACCTCGTTAAGCGCCCAGCGAGCGATGCACATGCCCGATGCGATGATCTCGCGCTGACGTGCAAAGTGCTCGGTACCCGTGGGTGCGGAGTGGAATGCCGACGTATAGGCCTCGCCAGTACTCTTGTTGACGATTGTAGGACCAATTGCGGCTATCTGTTCCACCCCAGCAGTCGAAGCTGCAGCTTCATATTCCTCGGCCATCATTCGCGGGAAGTCCTTTGCTGGCCGGCTGTCCTGATCAAGCAGAACGAAATGGGTGTAAGCTGCTTCAACATCGGTCATCAACGTCCTTAAAGCTCTGTTTTGTGCTTCGGCTATGCCCAGATTCGCTTCAAAACAGCAGTAACGCATTTTTCCGACTCGCTCATCGGCAAAGTTCGGCAGCGTGCTGTTGTCGACAATCATTCCCTCGTTTTCATCCGCCATCATCCGGGCATGGTGGAGGTCATCGTAGGTAGGATTGTAAAGGACGATGACAAGCGCCGGTCGTATTTCACAGGATTGGTTCATGTGGGAGGATTCAAGTTAAAGGCAGTTATGCGAGGCGACGTGCGTCAAAGCGCGATTCGCCGGCGTATCGGGACGAGGAATACGGAGAGTATAACGAGCTGGATGATGTAGCTGAGCGACAGGATGAAGTTGTCCTGATAGAACTGGAGGACGAGGATATAAATGGCGTATGTGTAGAGGACGCGCGCCATGCCGTCTCCGTTGCGATAGCATCTGTACAGGCTGCCGAAGACGATGCCGTAGAGCGCGCCAAAGAAGGCCACGCCCGCATAGCCGAAATCGATGAAGAACGGCTGCATGACGGTGTAGACATTCGTGGGCATAGGCACCCAGACGAAGTCCTGCAACTTCTGATGCACCTCGAACTGTCCGATGCCGAACTTGTCGAAGACGGCATAGAAGAACTCGAAAGTGTTGGCGCCTACCTGTGGAGTGAGATCTGCAGAAAGGCGGCTGAATGCCACCGCAGGCGAAGCCAGATACATGGCGATGAAATCTGCGAACGTTTCGTTCTCGGCATAGTTCGATCCCTCGCCTTGGCGTGCAAGGTTGAAGAGATAAAAGCCCACGAGAGCCGTAGCGACGAAGGCGACGATGGTGTGCGTCTTCACGATGCGGCGCTCGTACATCACGAATATACAGATGAGGAACACGTAGAAAATGGCGCCCTTCTCCATGATGGCCATAGCATTCAGCAGACACGCTGCGATGACCACTACGAGTTTCCACGTGGCAATCTGCGGATAGCGCCAAAGGGCTACGATAAGGAGCAGCTGATTGATAACCACGCTATAGGCGAGTATGCCCTGTCCTGCGCCCTCGTTGGCCAAGAGGCGGATATTGGTAAGCATATCATCGGCAGAAAACTGCGAAACCACCTGATAGACGTTCCACGCATAGAGGGGCGTCATCACGATGGAGAGCGCCAGGAGCACGTTGAACACAAGTTCATTGCTTTCCTGCTTCGTGTCCGTCGGGGTGCTCTTCGCCATCAACGTGTACGTCACAAAGGCCGTGATGCAGAGGGCAGGAACCCACAGCGCAAGAGCCGTGTAGAACTGTTCGGTGAGGGGGTAGAGCAACTTGCCTTCAAGGCGTATGAGCACCAGGATGGCGGCCCACACCAACAGTGTGATGCTCCAGGGCGAAAACCATCCGCCGAGGCTGAAGTGCCAATCGCGGAGCACAATGCGGTGCCGCAGCAGATTGGCCCACCACCCCACAACGAGACCGATGATGAGGGCAGCGCCGAAGACGACAAAAGGCTGCGGCGAAACGGGTTCGTGGGGCACGGTGGCTCTGCGGATGACGGTAAACGACGGCTCGCTCTGCTGCATGAGGAGACGGGCACGCATATGCTTCTGACTTAACGTGCTGTACTCCTTGTAAGCCTGATCGGCCGCTTTCTTCAGACGGTCAATTTCAGCAAGCACCTTGGGCGCCACGGCATCGCGATGGCTGTCGAAGTACTCGGCATAGGCCACTCGTGCGCTGTCGGCCGTAGCATGGGCTTTGGCACACTCTGCATCGAGATGGCGTTCCTGAGCAGCCACGACAATATTCTTTTTCACACGTATGCGATGCTCGAGAAGGGCTACGGCAGAGTCGGCAACAAGAGCGGCCACCTTGGGATTGCGGTCGAAGACACTGATTTCGACGGTACGCGCCCGGCGGTCCTCGCTGTGCTTGAAGTAGCGCTCGAAGGCATCGGCCCGTGCGTCACCTGCCTGCTCTTCGAGATGACGGCCGTAGGTGGAGCATCCCACAGGAATGCGGCAGACAGCATCTATAAAGTCGGGCGAATCAAGAATCTTAGCATACACGTTGGGATCATCGAGCTTGCTATCCTCTTCGCGCTCGAGATAGCTGCTGATGCCGACGGCGATGGTCATCTCCTGCGTCTCATCGCTGACGAGTGTCGAAGCGTTGTAGAGCCTCGGCATCCGTGCGTAGATCACGCTTGCCAATGCGAGAGCCATGGCAGTCGTGACAAGGAGAGTGATTATGTCCCAGATTCTTTTCAAGGAGTACTATGCCTTCTGGATAAATGTGTTGCGATTCTTGGCGATGAGCACCATCGTGCGGACGAAGAATCCGAGGAAGGCGAACATGGCCACGATGATGAGCTTCGGCATATTGGAGTGCTTGATGGGCACGGTGGAATTGCGGATGATGGTGAAGGCGGGCGTCATCTTCTGCACATTGGCTTGCGCCAGCTGTTTCTGCTCGGCTACTTGCGAGAAAATGGAGTACTTCAGCTGCATATCGTTCTCAAGAGCCTTGACCATGGAGCGCGCCGTCTCCATCACCACGTCCTGATGCGCCGTACTGGCAACGGCATAGTTGTGACGGGCGGCGTCATATTGGCGTTTGGCCTCGTCGTACACCTTCTCGAGATAGGCCAAGTCAGCGCGGGCCTTGCGGGTGCGATAGTCAGTAATGTAGGCCTGCAGCTGCGAGGTGACGCTGTCCACCATGGTCTTTGCCACGAGCGGATCCTGCGCCTCGACGCTGATGTCGATGACGTCGGTCTTCTTGTCGACCATACACTTAATGCTGGCGTCGACGGCCTGAGCGAGCAGATCCTCCTCATAGGTCAGATGGCCCGGGTCGATAGGCACTCCTGCAGGGCGTCCCGTAGTGGCAGGCTTGGGCTTCATGGCGCCCAGCGTGGCTTTCACGGCATCGTTCCACCACGTGCTCTTCTGGTGCTTTGCCAGATAGTTGCGGTAGGTGGTCTTCACGCTACCGTCGGCGGTGGCCACGGGTGTGTCGAAGAGCTGCACAAGGAAGTCGGTGGAGTGCATCACGCTGGGATAAATCTCAGGATAGATGGCGTCGTTCGTACCGAGTTTCATGTCGAGGCCTACCATAGAGGCCAGCGACGAAACGTTGCCGCCGAGCATGCCCTGCGCCTCTTCGGGAGCGAGCATGACGTTGCTGCGGTAGACCTTCGGAATGGAGAAGGCAACAAACACGCCAAAGGCGGCGGTGGCCACACAGAAGACGGTCATCCACAGCCAGTCCTTCAGCATCAGCATGAAGAGGTCGACGATGCCGACGCGCAGGGTGTAATGTGCATTCTTTTCTATTTGTTCCATAAGCCTGTCGCTTTATGATTGATGATTTTGTTGTATTGTATCTTGTTGACGATGAGCCCTGGCAGATTCACCGCCGCCATGACGAGAACGAGGGCGGTGAGGGTGTGGAAGGCTCTGACGGCCACGATGCTCAAGGGGATGAAGAGCACAGCCGCGGTGACGGTCATCACGAGTTGCAGACGCAATTTTCCGCATCCGTTCAATATGGTGGAATAACGGATGCTGGTGATGAAGATTGCCGTGTAAAAGGCCATGGCTGCGGTGAGTTCGAAGGGAATGACCACGTCCCATCCCACCCAGATGCCGTAGAACCACGGCGAGATGCCGACCATGGCCACGATGAGCACCATGAGCACAGCGAGGCAGAGGTTCAGGCGACGTCCACTCGTCACAATCCACGCCATATCGCCGCGTTCGTAGGCATCGGTTGTGGCGCTCCAGAAGGGGGCGCTGACGATGCCGAAGATCATCATGACGATGGTGAAATATCGGTAGACAATCTGATAGGGCGTTACGGCTTCGGGCGAGAAGAGGTGCTGGATGAGCACATTGCTCGAGGTGAAAAGGACGATGCCGGCCACCTGCAGCACGAAGAACTTCACGCCCATCGTCATCAGTTCCTTGGCAACTGCCCAACTGACATTGCTGCGACGCGGACGCAGTTCGGGATGAAGGCGTCCGAAGGTGAGGACGTAGGCTACGGCGAAGGCGATGAGCGGAGCGGCAGTGTTGGCAGCCGCAATGGCCATGAGCATACCTTGTCCGTCGGCAAAGAGGGTGCCGCTGGCCGAGAGGGCGTAGATGATGAGGGTGCCTATGAGGGCGAGGGTCTGCCCCGTGGCCACGATGGCATTGTTGACAGCCGGCAGTTGGAGGCCCATAAACACATTGCCGACAAAGCGAAGCACGAAGGTCGAGGCGAAGAGCACCACGGTGACGCTGAGCACCTGACGGAGGTCGGCGATGCGTGCCGCGTCGACGTTGAGCAGGGCGTAAATGTCGGTCGCCCAAATGACACCAAGGAGCACGGCGGCCATGGGCACAACGATGGCCACGAGCATGGCCAGGGTGCTTGCCACTGCCTCGCGGGCTTGCTGCACTTCGCCGTGGGCCATGCAGGTGGCGAGGCGGTTGCGCAGGCCGTTGCCAAGCCCCACGTCCATCTGGTCAAACCAAACGAGCATGGTGCTGATGGTCATCCAGAGGCCGTTGGAATAATCGCCCAAAAGGCGCAGCGTAAGCGGCACAAGCAGAAAGACCACGAGCGATGCCCAGCCCTTGATCAAGACGGACCCCACGACGTTCTTTGCCAAAAGGCGTGTGCGGGTGTCACGAGTGCCGATGTGCTTGAATGTCATGAATGGCGGTGGTCAGGATTCGTATTGTGGAGTTGGTCGAGGTAGTCAGCGAAGATGCGTGCTGCGCTCTCGACCTTTGCGGCACAAGGGCGCTTGCGATAGTACTCGGCATTGCGTTCGTCGGGCATGAAGTTGCCAGGAGGCACGGGGCTTTTCAATCCGAGGAGTTCTGCACAGATGAGACTGCCGTTCTCGGCCTTCGAACGCTCCAGAAGCCCCTGCACCACCTTGTAGCAGTGAGCTTTGCCCTCGCGGTCGTCGCCCTCCGTCTGTCCGTCGTTGAGACCGGCCAGGATGACGAGGCCGCTCACGGCGCCGCACATCATGCGCATGCGCCCTACTCCACCGCCGAATCCGGCAGCTACGAGTTTGGCTTGCTCATCGGTGAGACCGTAGAGGTCGGCAAAGGCCGCCACCACGCTCTGGCAGCATCCGTAGCCGCTCATGAAGAGCTCCACGGCACGTTGTACACGTTCTTCGTTCGTCATCTTTTATCAGATTGGAGAGTTGAGAGTCTTTAGAGGTTGAGGGGCGAGAAGTGGGCAGTCGGCGAATGCCGTTTTCCGCCTTTTCGACTGCAAAGATACATTATTAATTGTACGCGCGCAAGTAAATCGGCGACTTTTTGTTTCGGAGGGTTGGATAATTGGGGATTTATCGCTAACTTTGCACCCCGAAAGAATACTCTGGCACTACAGTCGTGGCTATTGCCGTTGCCGACATCGAGCACACGCTCGCCACGACCATCGCCACGGCCTTTGAGAGAGTTTGAATTTAGTGTACACCAAATTTTTCGTCAGTGTACACTGATTGCTCCGTCAGTCGAGACTGATTTGCTCG